>JAIEQN010000011.1 GCA_019747685.1 Gemmataceae bacterium | reverse complement strand
CCGAACGCGGCTCGCTCGGGCTGGCGGTCGAGGCGAAGGCCCGGCGGATCGCCCTGCCGGTCGCCCCCACCCCGGTCGAACCCGAACGACTGCCGGACCGCGCGGCCCGGCAGGCCTGGGACGAGTGGAACGCCGATATCGACGCGGCGTTCCCGTACTCGTCCCGGACGGTAGTGGTGGACCACGACAAGTGCATCCTCTGCGACCGGTGCGTCCGGTCGTGCTCGGAGGTGAAGCCGTTCCAGGTCATCGGCCACACCGGCAAGGGGTATACCACCCGGGTCAGCTTCGACCTCGACGCCCTCATGGGCGAGTCGTCCTGCGTCCAGTGTGGCGAGTGCATGACCTCCTGCCCAACCGGGGCGCTGTCGCTCCGCCGGCGGGTCCAGCCGCGGGCCTGGGACGACTCGCCCGCGGCCATCCCGCAGAACCCGAACACCCCCTTCCCGCCCGCGTCCGGGTTCCTGACCGCCGACGAGATGCGGGACATCTGGTTGTACTTCGACAGCCCGGCCCGGGGGCCGCGGGTCGTCTTCCCGTTCCGGACGGTGCCGTACTCGTACCTGAAGTGGAACGAGGGGTCGGTCCGGGCCTGGGTCATCCCGCCGGGCACCCGCAAGGTCATCTGCCGCGAAGGCGACTACGGCAGCACGGCGTTCCTGCTCCAGGGGACCGGCGAGTTCGAAATCTATTCCCGCGGCCGGCGGACGCCGGCCACCCGACCGGGCCTCCTCGGCCGGCTGTTCGGGCGGTCAGGCCGCAGCTCGACCGATGAGTTCGGCGACCTCGTGCGGATGGCCGGCGGCGACGAACTGGTCCTCGGCGAGATGGCCTGCCTGACCCACCGCCCGCGGAACGCCACGGTCGTGGCCGTCGCCCCGCCGGACAACCCCCGACTCGACCTCGCGGCCGACGAGAACGGCTGGCCGACGGCCACCGCCGACCGGTCCGCCCCCGCCCCGGTGGTCGTCTACGAAGTGACCCGCAACCTGCTCGACGCCATGCAGCGGTCGGCGTCCGGCCGAGAGGACCTGGAGGAGATGTACACCTTCCGGGCGGTCCAGTCGTGCGTCCAGGGCGGGCGGGTGTTCCGCGGCCTCGACCCCGAGACTCAGAACCGGGTGACGACGTTCCTCCTGTCTACCGGCCGGCTCGAACTCCGCCGGGCGAACGCCGGCGAAGCCATCGTCGCCGAGCGCGACCCGGCCCGCGACTTCTACGTCGTCCGGCTCGGCACCCTGCGGGTGTTCCGGACGGTCGGCGGGCGGGAGGAGGTCGTCCGGCTGCTGTCGGCCGGCGACTCGTTCGGCGAGCTGGCCCTGCTCGGCGAGGCCCCCGGCCGGCGGGGGGCGACGGTCGCGGCCCTCGACCTGGCCGAGGTGGTGCGGGTGCCGGGCGAGGTCTTCCGGGAGATGCTCGACCGGTTCCCGCAGGTGCGGGAGGCAATGCGGCCGGCCGCTGCCGGAAACACGCCGGCGGCCCTGGGGGAGTACGTCAACCTCGGGCTGTACCAGGCCCAGCGGGTGCTGGCTCTCGACCTGCTCAGTTGCACTCGCTGCGACGAGTGTACCCGGGCGTGCGCCGACTCGCACGACGGCCACCCGCGGCTGTTGCGGGAGGGGCTGCGGTTCGGCGACTTCCTGGTGGCCACCTCGTGCCGGTCGTGCCACAAGCCGTACTGCATGGAGGGCTGCCCGGTGGACGCCATCCACCGCAAGGGCGACCACCTGGAGGTCGTGATCGAGAACCACTGCATCGGCTGCGGGCTGTGCGAGCGGAACTGCCCCTACGGGTCGATCCAGATGGTGCCGCGCGGCACGCCGAACCCGGCCGCGACCGACTTCGCGGGCGGCAACCCGGGGCTGACGGCGGCCCCGCGGCGGGCGGTGAACTGCGACCTGTGCGGGCCGGTCGGCGGGGACCCGTTCTGCGTGGCCGCCTGCCCGCACGACGCCGCCTTCCGGCTCGACGGCCCGGCCCTGCTAGACTGGGTGACGGACCGCGAGGCCCAGACTAGGGCGAGGGGGTAGCGAGACCTCCCGGGAACCACGACATCCGACGACGGATCGGCCCGATTACCCCCTTTCGCCCGTCCGTCCGGCAGGTTATCATCACCTGACCCTGCACTCGCATCCGCCGCGCTTCCGACCGCTCCGGGGGCCGTCATGGCCGACGATCCGTTCCCGCCGACCCAGGTAAAGGGCGGCCCCGCGCCCGAGCCGTCGGCGACTCCCGGACCGACCCCCGGGGCTCAGGGTGACATACCCGAGTCGCCGCGGCCGCGAACCCCGACCCCGGACACCGACCCGGACCCGGCCCGGACAGCGGTCAAGGACCTGACCCGGCGGTCGGGCGAGTGGGCGGGGGTCCCGACCGTGACGGTCCCCGGGTACGAGGTGTTCGAGAAGCTCGGCGAGGGCGGGATGGGGGTGGTCTACCGGGCCCGGGACGAGAAGCTCGGGCGGGAGGTCGCCTTAAAGCTGGTGGCCGGGGAGGTCCGGCCGGACGACAAGGCGGTGATCCGGTTCCTGGCCGAGGCCCAGGCGGCGGCCGCGGTCCGCCACCCGAACGTGGTCCAGGTGTACGACTACGGGGAGTTCGACGGCCGGCCGTACATGGCCCTGGAGTACTGCCCCGGCAAGACCCTGGCCGACCGGCTCCGGCCGGACGGGCCGGATGGCCCGCGGGCCCGGCTCGACCCGCGGGACGCGGCCGGGCTGGTCCGGAAGGTGGCCGAGGGGGTGGCGGCGGCCCACGGGGCCGACATCGTCCACCGGGATCTGAAGCCGGGGAACATCCTGTTCGACGCGGCCGGGGAGCCGAAGGTGGCCGACTTCGGGCTGGCCAAGCGGGTCGCCCAGGACCTGACCCGGACCGGGGCGGTGATGGGGACCCCGGCGTACATGGCCCCGGAGCAGGTGGCCGGGAAGGGGCGGTTCGTCGGCCCGGCGGCCGACGTCTGGGCCCTGGGGGTGATCCTGTACGAGTGCCTGGCCGGGGCCCGGCCGTTCGACGCCGACTCGGTCGACGCGGTCTACCACCGGATCGTCTCGGACGCCCCGGGCCCGGTCCGGGCGGCCGCCCCGGGGGTGTCGCGGGACCTGGAGCTGGTGTGCGGCAAGTGCCTGGAGAAGGAGCCGCCGCGGCGGTACGCCGGGGGCGGCGAGCTGGCCGACGACCTCCGCCGGTTCCTGGCCGGGCGGACGGTCAAGGCCCGGCCTGTCGGCCCGGTCGAGACGGCCCGCCGGTGGGCCAAGCGGAACCCAGTCGCCGCCGCCCTGGTGGCGGCGGTGGCGGTCCTGGCGGGGGGGCTGGCCGGGGCGTTCGTCCGGGACTACCGACGGGCGGTCGACCGGGCCGCGGTCGAGCGGGAACTGCGGGGTGACGCCGAGCGGCTGGCCGGGGAGAAGGACGCTCTGGCCAAGGTCGAGGAGGAGCGGCGGCGGGAGGCCGAGCAGCTGGCCAGGGAGAACGCGACCCTGGCGCGGGTGGCCGAGGCCCGGCGGCGGGACGCGGCCGACGAGGCCGGCCGCGCGAATAAGGTGACCGACCTGATGGTCGGGCTGTTCGCCTCGTCCGATCCGCTGGACATCTTCGGCAAGGACATCGTGCCGCCGAGCTACGAGGTCCTGCGGAAGCGGACCGCGGTCGAGTTCCTGGACGAGGCCAAGGAGTCCCTCCTGGCTGGCGGCGTCGACCCGCTGATCCGCGCCAAGCTGCTCGCTGCACTCGGAAACAGCAACCGAAGCATCGGCCGGTTTGCGGAAGCCGGGCCGCTACTCCGGGAAGCCCTGGCTCTCTGCAAAGCGTACCTACCGGCTGACCACCGGGATCTGCTGGCCGTCGAGTTCGCCCTTGGCCAGATGGCCCACGACACCGGCGACTACGCCGACGCCGTCGGCCGGTTTGGGCGGGTGCTGGACGCCCAAACCCGGGCCGGGGCCGACCCCAAAGTCCGGTCGCACACCCGCGGGTTTCTGGCCTGGGCGTCGGGCGAGTCGTACCAGCCCGGGGCCGAGGAGTTGGTCCGGGATGAGATCCGGGTCCGGACCGAGCTATACGGCCCGCACCATCGGGAAACCCTGTGGGTCAAGATAGGGCTGGCCGCCTACCTATTGGATGCCCAGCGGGCGGCCGAGGCCCTGCCGCTGCTGGGCGACATCCGGAAGGGGGTGATGGCCCAGCCCGGGGACGGGTTCCGGGCGGCGGCCGACGCCGTGTTCACCCTCCAGGAAGGCATCGCCCTACGGTTCGTGGCGGACGACGCCGGGCCGGTCAAGGAGTTCACCCTGCGGCAGGCCGAGGCGAAGGTGAAGGAGTGCGTGGCGAAGTTGCAAGCGGTCCTCCCGGCGGGCCACATCTATTTCGGCCTGGCCCGGTTCGAGCTGGGGGCGGTGTACCACGAGCGAGGAAACTGGGCCGCCGCCGACGGCGAGTTCACGGCCGCCTGGGACATCGCCCGAAAGACCACCGGCCTGGCCCACCCGAAGGTCATCACCCTGCTCGACGGCCACGCCCAGACGCTGCTTGCCCTGAAGCGGCCGGATCGGGCCCGGGAGTTGTACGCCGAGGTCGAGTCGGCGAACGTCGCCCGGTTCGGGCCGGACAACTTTTGGCGAGCCCACCTGCTGGCTGCCCGTGGTAACTTCGAGTTGCAGGCCAAGGACCCGGCCCGTGCGGCGGCCGCCGCACGGGAGGTCGTCGTGTTGGCGGCCAAGGGGAGGCTCCTGCCGGCCCGCCACAACGCCATCCTCGTCCACAACCTGGCAATCTCGCTCCCCTGGGACCGGCACGCCGATCTGGTCGACCGGCTGTTCGCGGCGGCCGTCACGGCGTCGGCCACGGCGTTCGGCGAGTCGAGCCCGGATTTCGCCCTTCACCTGCTCCACCAAGCCATGTTCCAATACGAGCACGGCGACCGGGTGGCCGCCGCGGCGCAAATGATCCGGGCCGAACGGTTGGCCGACGGCGGCGAGCGGTTCGTCCGGCGCGGCCAACTCAACCTGTTCTACGGCCGGGCGACGGTCGAGCATGGGCGGGGCGAACTGGCGGCGGCTGAGGGGTATGCCCGCCGGGCGTACAAACTTGCTCGGGAACTAGGGTCTGTCTCGCTAATCACCGGGCCAGGTAGAGTCGGATGAACGCGAGCCGCACCATCGCCGCGAAGTTG
>JAIEQN010000156.1 GCA_019747685.1 Gemmataceae bacterium | reverse complement strand
CCCGCGAGTTCGCCCGGCTGCGGGCGGCGGTCCCGGCGGCCGCCCACGGGGCCGCCGGCCGGCTGGAGGAGCTCGCCGACCTCCGCCGCCAGTGGGACCACGAGCGGCGGCTGGCCTTCTGGCTGCACAACTGGCTGGCCGTCCACCTGCCGCTGTCGGTGGCCATGACCGGGCTGATGCTGGTCCACGCCGCCCGGGCGTTGAAGTACTGGTAGTTTCGAGTTTCGGGTTTGAAGTTTCGAGTTCGGTTCCGGTCCCGCGGACGGTTTATGGCCCGCGAAGTTGTCTACAGTGTGGCTTCACCGAGCGGGCAGTATCGCGCCGAGGTCATCCGCCTTTCTACCGGTGTGTTCCGGGTTGAGGTACTCCGGTGGACCGAAGAGTGGGTCGAAGGCTATGGGAAGCTGGGCGAGTTCTGGGCACCGGTGTGCTGCGGGAATACGTACTCGGACACAATCGAGCGAGCCGCCCAGTTGGCCCGTGAAAAGCTGACAACCTGGGAGCCTCCAACCACGGACACAGTTTAACGCGTTCGCCCGACCGTGACAGCCGGTGCGTGTAAGTGGCTCGCGGTGAAACCAGAACCACCCAGCTCGAAACTTCAAACTCGAAACTCGAAACTCCCCCATGCCCCGCTCACCCAGCCGTGACCTGGCCGACCGGTTCGACGGGAACCGGGACTACGTCCGCCGGTGGGACGGGGTCCGGCGGGCCAAGTACGCCCTGGCGGCGGTGGCCCTGGTGGTGCCGGTCGGGTGGGCGGCGTATGACCTCGCCGGCCCGAGGCCGACCGCCGAGTACGCCCACACCCACGGCCCGCTGGCCCAGGTCCATGCCGTCTGGGACGGCGACTGCGCCGCCTGCCACCGGGCGCACGGGGTCGCCGACCTCCGCGACCCGTCCTCGCTCTTGCGGGTCAAGGACCGGTGGCACGACCTGACGTGTGAGAAGTGCCACGCCGGCCCGGCGCACCACAAGACCGTGGCCGACGGCGGGGCCTTCCACAACGACTGCGCGAACTGCCACCACGACCACGGCGGCCGGGGGAACTCGCTCGTCCGCATCGCGGATTCCCACTGCACCGGCTGCCACGCCGACCTGCCGGGCCACACCTCCGGGCCGCCGCAGTACCACGCCTCCATCACCGATTTCGCCGCGAGCCACCCGGAGTTCCGGCCGCTGACCGAGCCGCCGAAGCGGGCGCTCAAGTTCAGCCACGCCGTCCACACGACCCCCGGCCTACCGCACACCGCCGGCGGCAAGGAGATGCTGACCGGGAAGACGCTCCGGGCGCTGTTCGGCGACGCCGCCGCGAACCGGTACGAGACGCCGGGCCAGCCAAACGAGTTGATCCAACTGAAGTGCGCGGACTGCCACCAGCTCGACGGCGGCGGGGCCGACCCGAAGGCCGACCCGTTCCTCCGTGACGCCCCGCGGCGGTCGATACTGCCGGCCCGGGCCGAGGGGGCGTACGACCTGCCGGTCAACTTCGACGCCCACTGTAAGGCGTGCCACCCGCTCACCGGCCCGGACGCCGGCGGAGACTTCGCCGGGTTCGAGGTGCCGCACCGCCAGCAGCCGGCCGAGTTGAAGGACGTGCTGCTCGGCGAGTACGCCCGGCGGCTGGCGACGGCCGAGCCGAAGGCGGCCCCGCCCGCGATCGGGACGAGCGGCCGGTTCACCTTCCCGCGGGACGACCCGGCGGCCGTGACCTTCCGGGCCGAGGCCGACCGGCGGGCGACGGACGCCCTCACCTTGCTCGTCAACGGCGGCGCGGGGATCGGCGGCTACGCCTGCGGGAAGTGCCACACGACCGACCCGGCCACCGACCCGGCGAAGGTTCGTATCCGCGTTTTACCAGACCATACCGTCTGGTTCCCGCACGCCAAGTTTAACCACGTCGCCCACCGCGGGCAGGCGTGTACCGACTGCCACCCGGGGGCGGCCGAGCAACTCGCCGCGGGGCGGCCGATCGTCGAGAACGAGCCGGTGCAGATCACCGGCGTCGGGTCATGCCGGGCGTGCCACGCCCCGGCCGGGACGGTGGTCGAGACCGGGCCGGGTACGACCGTCGCCGCCCTCGGGGTCCGGCACGCCTGCACCGACTGCCACCGGTACCACAACGGCGACCACCCGCTCCAGGGCCGGGGGGCGGCCGCCCGGGACCCGGCCCGGCCGCTCTCCGCCGACGAGTTCCGCCGGGGCGGGCGTGTCCAAGAGTAAGAGATTTCACCGCGGAGGGCGCGGAGGACGCCGAGGGAGGCAACAGAGAGTTTCGACCAATTGATCTCTGTCCTCCTCGGCGTCCTCCGCGCCCTCCGCGGTTAATGTCCTCCACAAGCGGCCCGCATGATCGTCCAGCGACTCCGCGAGATCCAGAACCGGCACGGCTACCTGCCGGACGCCGAGCTGCACACGCTGGCCCGGGAGACCGGCGTGCCGCTCTACCGGATCGAGGAGGTCAGCACCTTCTTCCCGGCCTTCCGCCCGGAGCGGGACAGGCCGGCCGACCTCGAAGTCCGCGTCTGCCGGGACTACACCTGCCACCTCCGCGGGGCGGCCGACCTGCTCGACCCGACGAAGGGCCTGCCGCGGCTGGAGCGCGAACTCGCCGCGGCGCTGGCCAAGGCGACCGGGCACGGGCCGTGCCGGGTCGCGGTGTCGGGGGTGTCGTGCCTCGGCCGGTGTGACCGGGCACCCGCCGTCTGGGTCGAGCGGCACCGCCCGCCGATGGGCGAGCACGAACACGCCTGGGTGTACGCCGGGCTAACCCCGGACGAACTCGAACAGGTCTTGCGGGAGGTCGCCACCGGCGGCCGGCCGGAGCCGCACTGGGACGCCGCCCACGAGCCGCCGTCCAACGCCCCGTATGCCGAGGTGGTGCCGGACGCACCCCGGGCGGCCGGGTGGGAGATCGACCCCTACGCCCGCGATGGCCGGCCCCGCGACTACGCCGCCGTCCGGAGGGTGGTTGAATCGTTGACCGCCGGCCGACCACCTGTTCCGCCGCGCGGGCTGCCGGCGAAGGAACTCGACGGCTGGGTGGACGCGAACTACCGGCCGCTCGCCGAGATGCGGGCGTCCGGCCTGCTCGGCATGGGCGGGGCCGGCGCCCCGGCCTACGGCAAGTGGCTCGACGTGTGGCAGCAGGCCGGGCCGGAGAAGTACGTCGTCGTCAACGGCGACGAGAGCGAGCCCGGCACCTTCAAGGACCGCGAGCTGTTGCTGCGGACGCCGCACCTGATCGTCGAGGGGCTGATCGTCGCCTGTCTCATCACCGGGGCGACGGCGGGCTACGTCTACATCCGCCACGAGTACCCCGAGCAGATCGCCGCCGTCCGGGCCGAGATCGCCCGGGCCGAAGCCCTCGGGGCGTGTGGCGAGGACGTGTTCGGCACCGGCCGGCCGCTGCCGCTGGCCGTCTTCGAGAGCCCCGGCGGGTACATCTGCGGCGAACAGTCCGCGCTCTTGGAGGCGATGGAGGACCGCCGGGCCCAGCCCCGCAACCGCCCGCCGGAACTCGGGGCGAACGGCCTGCGGGACAAGCCGACGGCGGTGAACAACGTCGAGACGATCGCCTGGGCTCCGTTCATCCAGCTCCGCGGCGGGGCGGGTTACGCCGGCGGCGGGTGGCGGGTGCCGGGCCGGCCGGACCTGGGGTTCGGCGGCCGCCGGCTGTTCTCGGTCAGCGGCGACGTGCGGCGGCCGGGGGTGTATGAGGTCCCGGTCGGGCTGCCCCTGGGCGACCTGCTCGGCCGGCCGGAGTACTGCGGCGGGGTGGTCGGCGGGCCGCTCAAGGCGGTGGCCCCGTCCGGCCCGTCGTGCGGTCTCCTGCCGGCCCGGCTGCCGGTGGATGCGAAGTTCCGCGAGCAAGTTGATGACCGGGTCAAGCGGATCGGCGAGCGGTCGGCCGCGGACGCGGCGTTCGCCCGGTGGTTCGTCGACGCCCACCTGCCGCCCGGGGCGGCCGACCTCGACGTGCTGGCCCTGCCGCTCGACCTGACCTTCTTCCGCAACCTGCAAGGATTGATCCGGCTGCCGGTCGAGCCGATGCTCGGGGCCGGCTTGGCGGTCTACGCCGGGGCCGCCGACGCCCTCGACCACGCCGTCAACTTCACCGAGTTCTACCGGAACGAGTCGTGCGGGAAGTGCGTCCCGTGCCGGCTCGGGTCGCAGAAGCTGGTGCAGATCGGGACCGACCTGCTGCGGCGGCGGGCCGACGGCACCGGCCCGGACCTGCCGGGGCTGGTCAAGGACATCACCGCGACCCTGCAACAGACCTCGATCTGCGGCCTCGGGTACGTCGCCCCGATCCCCCTGGCCACCGCCCTGGCGTACTTCACGTCCGATGTGAATATCCAGCGGGGAAACCACGGATAACACGAATCTCACGAATGGAAAGACAGAATCCATGTACCGGCCCGGTTCTATTGTTTGATTCGTGAGATTCGTGTTATCCGTGGTTCGCCCCCGATCCTGACCTTCCCCGAGGCCCGCCGATGGCCGCCCGCGAGGACGAATCCCCGTTCGCCCGGGACGACGACGACGCCCTGATCCGCCGGGAGAAGGAGACCCGGGACCGGTTCCGGGAACTCGTCACCGTGGTGATCGACGGCTACCCGGTCGAAATCCCCCGCGCGGTGCCGAAGACCGACGCCCTGGGCAACCCGCTGCGGGACGCCGACGGCGGGCTGATCCCCCGGACCAGCACCATCTACGACGCCGCCGCCCGGCTGGCCAACGGGTACACCAACGCCGCCGGCCAATGGGTCCCGCCGGCCTGGCCGGACGGCGAGCTGGCCCGCCGGGTGCCGGTCCTGTGCCACCAGCCCCACCTCCACCCGGTCGGCGTCTGCCGGGTTTGCTCGGTCCACATCAGCAGCATCAAGCGGGGCAAGTTGACCCCCGGGCGGAAGCTCTTCCCGGCCTGCCAGCACCGGGTCGAGAAGGACATGGTGGTGACGACGCGGGCCGGGGCCGACGGGTACAACCCGGCCGCCCGGGACGCCGCCGACCTCGGGGCGGTGGCCAAGTTCGCCGGGACCGTCAACGCCTGCGTCCGGCTGCTGGCCGACCTCCTCCTGACCGACCACCGGCACCCCGACCCGACACCGGTGAAGCGGTACGAGAACGAGCTGGAGCGGGTCGCATCGGCCCTC
>JAIEQN010000477.1 GCA_019747685.1 Gemmataceae bacterium | reverse complement strand
AGCGGCCTCCGTCGAGGACGGCCGCCGCTACCGAGGCGCAACGGCCGTGCCGGCGGGTTGTGTCACAGCCTTTAAAGTCCTCCCGAACGGTTGTCTTTCGCTCGTCTGCCATGTCACTCTCCTTGTGAAACTTGGGTTCTCCGCCAGGACGGCGGATGACCGTCCCGCACGGGTCTGACCCGACGCCTGAGCCGACTTTCTCCCCCGTTTCCGGCGGGGGCGGGAAGTGCTTCGGCCGCTAGTCCTTCACCATCTGAACGGCGGGGAAGCCCCGCCGGCGGCCCGCACGTCGGCTAACAGGGCGGGCGGTCTACAGGTTAAATCGTACCGACTGCAAAAAAACGTTAGCGACTGCCGAAAAATGCGACACGTGACGATAAGTACCTGTGGAGGTGCTTATGCGACTGTTCAGCAGACGGCAGGTGTCGGCGGCGGCCGCCCTCAGCCGCCAAGCCATCTACACGTGGGAGCGGCGGGGCCACGTCCCCCGCCCGACCGTCCGGGTCGGCGGGCGGCGGTACTACACGTCCAACGAACTCGGCCAGGTGGTGGCGTTCGTGAACCTCTGGCTGGCCGCCCGGGGGCGGCCGGAGGTGGTGCTCCCGTGACCGACGCACAGCAATACCTGGCCGCCCTGTTTGAGCCGGCCGACCTGGTGGAGGTCCGGTTCATCGAGACGTGGACGGAAGGCGACCGGAAGCGGTCCGCCTTTGTCAGCCGACACACCTACCCGGCGGGCGTCTGGCCCGGGGCCGTCCCCGAGGTGGTGGAATGCAGCCGGCGGACCAGGGCGAACGTGTTCGTCGGGGTGTGCCCCCGGCCGGGCCGGGACAAGGGGCGGACGAGGGACATCGCCGTCGTCCGGTCGCTCTGGCTCGACCTGGACCGCTGCCGGCCGGCCGAGGCCCTCGCCCGGGTGGCCGGAGCCGGGCTGCCCGACCCGTCCCTGGTGGTGGACAGCGGCCACGGGACCCACCTGTACTGGCGGCTGGCGGAGCCGGTGACGACTGAGGTAGCCCGGGTGGAGGGGGTCATCAAGGGGTTGGCCGGCTGGGTCGGCGGCGACCATACGCATGACTTGGCCCGGGTCCTCCGACTCCCCGGGACCATGAACCGAAAGGACGAACGCAACGGCGAATCGCCGGTCCCGTGCCTCGTCCACTCGGCCACCGACGGGCGACACCCGCTCTCGGCATTCGAAGGGTTTGCCGTCGAGGTGGTGCGACCGAAGGCGGGGCCTGCCGCCCGCCCGAAGGCGGTGCCGGCGGCCGGCCCGGGGGTAGCCGTCGGGGGCCTGACCAAGGCCCAGCGGGCGGCCCTGGACCGGGCCATCGAGCGGTCGGCGGCGGCCGGGGCCGGCACCCGATCACAGGCCGATTACGCCCTATGCGTGTGGGCATCCAAGCTCGGGGTGGACCCGGACGACTTCTGGCCGCTGATCGAGCACATGGGGAAGTTTGGGGAGGCCGGTCACCGGTACTTCGCCCGGACGTGGGCCAAGGCGGAAGCCGCCGTCCATGAGGGGCGGCGGCAGGCCGCCGACAAGTTAAGTGTCATGGAGAAAACCCTGTCAGACCGGTACGGGGTCTGACAGGGTGTCGTAAGGGATCGTATTAACCAAAAAAAACTAATTATGTATCGACAGGACGGCGAAAAAACTACATTCGAGGACTTCGCCCTTGGGTATCTGATTGACCACCCCGTGGTGGTCGTGGGCGGGGTGGCGTACCGGCACGCCGGGACGCACTACCAGGCCGTCGAGGACCTGGAGACCGACGTGCGGCGATGGTTCAAACGAACCCGGGTGAGCCAGAATAACCGGCTGGTCGGGAACGTCGTCCCGATCCTCCGGGCGGTGGCCACCGGCGGCTACCGGCTCGGCCACTGGGTGGACGGCCGAGCCGACCGGCTGGTCCCGTTCACCAACGGGCTGCTCCGCCTGGGGACCGGCGACCTCGTCCCGCACTCCCCAGACTGGCTCGGCACCTGGTGCCTGCCGTGCGACCACGACCCGGCCGCCGGCTGCCCGGCCTGGGAGGGGTTCCTGGCCGAGTGCCTGAACGGGGAGGCCGACCAGGTGGCCCTGCTCCAGGAGTGGTTCGGGTACGTGCTGTCCGGGGACACCCACCGGCAGCGGTACATGACCCACGTCGGGGCCGCCGGGTCGGGCAAGAGCACGGTGGCCAAGGTGCTGTCCGTCCTGGTCGGGAGCGGGGGGTCGGCGTTCAACATCCGCCAACTCGCCAACCGGTTCGGCCCGGCCGGGCTGATGGGCAAGACGCTGGCCGTCTGCGGGGAGGTGGAACTCCAGGGGTGCAAGGAGCGGGCGGCCATCATGGAGACGCTCAAGACCATCACCGGCCAGGACGCCGTCCAGATCGAGCGGAAGGGGGACAACACGTTCTACTCGCTGGCCCTCCCGACCCGGTTCCACATCGTCGCCAACTCGATGCCGGCCCTCCGGGACCCGACCCTGGCCCTAACCCGCCGGATGCTCCTGCTGTTGAGCGACAGGAAGGCGGCGGCCGAGGACGAGGGGCTGCTCGGCCGGCCGATGGGTGAGATGGCCGGGGTCGTCCAGTGGGCACTCCGGGGGTACGCCCGGCTCCAGCAGAAGGGGTGGACGACCCCGGCCCGGATGCGGGCGGAGATCGACCGCATCCGCCGGGACGCCTCCCCGGCGGTGGCCTACCTGACCGACCGGTGCCGGGTGGCCCGGGCGATCGATCCCGGTACGGTTCCCGGGCTGGAGGTCGTGAACGAGGACGTGTGGGTGTCCAAACAGTTGCTCTGGGACGACGCCGTGAAGTGGGCCGCCGAAACCGGCACCGAACTGACCCAGGTGTGGTTCTACCGGGACCTCCGGTCGGCCCTCCCCCGGCTCCCGGACCCGGCCGTCACTCGCCGACGGAACGACAAGGGCGTCCGGTTCTATACGGTAGAAGGCTTAGCCCTCAAGGCTTGACCGTATCCGGTCGGGCGGGGTAACTCCCGGGAGTTACCCCGCCCGACCGGGACCCGGTGGGGGTGGGCGGGGTATTCTCCCTCGGATTCATAGTAATTGACAATTAATGGGGAGAGGAATTACCCGCCCCACCCCGCCACCCGTGTCCGACAACGGCGGGTAGATCACTCCACCTTCGCCAGCCGCCCTCGGGCCACCAAGTACGTCGCTCGGTCCATCTCGGTGCCGATCCACCGCACCTCCGTCGTCCGAGCCGCCACGGCCGTCGTCCCACTCCCGGCGAACGGGTCGGCCAGGACTGACCCCGGGGCAACCAGCCGGCTCAGCCAGCATTCGATGGGCGAGAGGGGCTGCTCCCAGTCGTGATGCGGCTTGGCGGACGGCCGGGAGGTGTAGCCGTCACTCAACTTCCCGGGCGGGATGTCCGGCTGCCCCCTCGACATCAGCAGCACCGGTCGCCAGGCCGACACCCACCGGCCGACCGGCTTCGCCTCGCTCGACTGCGGGTGCCACATCGCCAGCGTCCAGACGTAGGAGAGGCCGGCCTCGGCCATCAGGTCTAGGACCGTTTTCAGGTGGGCGGTGCCGACTTGGACGAAGGCCAGCCCGCCCGGCCGGAGGGTAGTGGCCACCCAGCCCGCCGCCCACTCGTAAAGTGGGAGGTCCGACCACGGCGGATCGACCCACGCCGCATCGACCACGGCCGGCCACTTATACCCCCGGCAGTCGGCGTGGGCCAGTTTCACGGTTACGGGCAGCGGCCCCTCGGCCGCCACCACCTCGGCCCGGACCCGCTCCCGCTCCGCCCGCTTATCCCGGAATCGGGCCGTGCGGATTGTTTCCAAGAATTGCTTGATAGTCATATGTCCGGCCGGCCGAACATCCCCGGCGTGGCGGTACACCGCCGAGTAGTCGCTGGCACTCTGCCGAGTCAGGCCGACCCGGGCCAGCCACGGGAGCCAGTGGCCGTGCGGCAGGAGAGGCCGAACCTGGTCGAGGATGCGTCCGGCCTCCACCGCCCGGTCCAGGGTCGGTTTCATCGACAGGGTAGGCAGGAGGCGGAGGAGTTCGACCTCCAGGTTGTGCAGCGACATGCCGGGAGTATAGCCGGCGGTCAAGCGTCAACGGCATCCTCGTGCGGACCGTAGTTTACCGCAATGGCGGTCACAGGAAGCAGTCGTGATGCCGGTAGAAGGGCTGCAAACCCGAGCTTGCTTCGGACGGCTACGAACCTGTTGACCAGGCTCATTGCATTACGCTAACCGTGCCGGGGTGTGGCACGGTACTGGCACTGGAAGGCACGCAATTCGGTACTTTTGATGCCAGCCATGCGAGATATGCGAAGTACTAAGTCGTTACCAGTAAAAAGTTAGGGAAAAATCGTCCTCTCGTTCAACTGACGATGAAGTAGTTGCCGAGTCCGGTTTTTTCCTGGTCGGCGGGGGCGGCGGTGGCCATCGGGGGTGGACTCGCGGCGGTCGGCGGCGGGCGCTCCGAGGATACCGGTATCCCACGCCCGGCTTACACACCGGTTCGTCCGGATCACTTCGCCCCGAGGCAGTAGACCGTCCCCTTGTCCGTCCCGACCAGGACGCAGTCCGGGCCGACCGCCACCGACCCGCAGACCGGCGAGTCCAGGTTCAGCTCCTGCACCTTCTTCCCGGTCTTCAGGTCGAGGACGTAGAAGCTCCCGTCCCGGCCCAGGCAGCCGACGTACACCCGGCCGTTCGTCACCGCCGGGGACCCGTCCACGTTCCCGTCGGCCGCGAAGTTCCACACCCGCTTCCCGGTCGCCGGGTCCAGCCCGTACACCTTCTGGTCCCGGCCGCCGGCGACGACCATGCCCTCGGCCGCCGCCGCCGACGAGTAGAACGGGGCCGACCGGGGCGAGTCGAACGCCCACGCCTTCGCCATCTTTTTCCAGTTCACGGCCACCACCTGGCTGGCCATCGTCCCGACGTAGGCCACGTCGCCGCGGACGGCGGCCGTCGCCGCCGCCTGCCCGGCCAGGTCCACGTTCCCGAGTTCCTTGCCGGTCTTGGCGTCGAGGACGTGGAGGACGTTGTCGCAACCGGCCACGAAGGTGGTGTCGCCGACCACCGCCGGGGAGCCGTTGACCGGCCCGTCGGTCTTCACCTCCCACACCTTCTTCCCGTCCGGCCCGAGGCAGTACAGGGTCGAGTCGTGCGACCC
>JAIEQN010000225.1 GCA_019747685.1 Gemmataceae bacterium | reverse complement strand
GCCGCCCTCCGTGGGAGGGGAAGGCTACCAGGTCAGCCGGGTCGGGTTCCAGTCAGGCCTGCTGCCGTAGTTTTTTTTAGCGCCCCGGCGGCGTGCGGGTGGGCCCGGACGACGGTCGAGTCGAGGACCGGGGTGGACACGTCCGGGTCCCGGACGGCCTCCAGCACCTTGCCCCACACCCCGGCGGCCGCCCACCGCCGGAACCGCCGCCAGACCGAGTTCCAGTTCCCGAACCGGGCGGGCAGGTCCCGCCACGGGACGCCGGCCTTGGCCACGCACAGCACGGCGTTGACGAACCCCCGGTCGGCCGGGTTCGGCCCGCGGGTCGGGAGGGACCCCTTGACCCGGTCCCAGCCCGCGTCGCCGATCTCATGCCGCCTCATGCCCTTTACCTCCCACCAGTTGGAGGGAGGGAACGGGGCGACCGACTCTGTCCACACGGCCTAGCCCCGAGGCGCTCATCCAGTCGCCGGTTTTCCGGGCGATGGAATCGGGCACCCTGGCCCGGTTCGAGGAAATCACCCGCTGTGCGGCCGAGGTGCAGGACGCCCTCATCAGCCTGCTAAGCGAGAAGCGGCTGAGTATCCCGGAGCTGGCCACCGAGGTCCCGGCGGCGAAAGGCTTCTCGGTCATCGCCACGGCGAACACCCGGGACCGCGGGGTGAACGACATGTCGGCCGCCCTCAAGCGGCGGTTCAACGTCGTCGTCCTGCCGACCCCGGCCACCCTCGAGGCCGAGGTCGAGATTGTCCGCAAGCGGGTGCGGGAACTCGGGGCGAATTTGGAGCTGAAGGCCGCCCCGCCGGCCGAGGACGCCGTGGCCCAGGTCATCACCGTGTTCCGCGAACTCCGCGGCGGCCAGACGCTCGACGGCAAGAACAAGCTCAAGGTGCCGAGCGGCGTGCTCTCCACCGCCGAGGCGATTTCCGTCCTCGTCAACGGCATGGCCTTGGCCGGCAACTTCGGGACGGGCGAGGTATCGGCCCACGACCTCGCCGCCGGGCTGCAAGGCGCCATCGTCAAGGACGAGGAGAAGGACAAGGTGGTCTGGCAGGAGTACCTGTCGAACGTGCTCAAGAAGCGAGGGGCCGACTGGCGGCCGCTGTTCACCGCCTGCGCGGAGCACAACCAGTGACCGCCGGCCCCCATGTGTTCGGCGTCCGCCACCTGTCGCCGGCCGGGGCCTGGCACCTGCGGCAGACCCTGGACGCAGTACGCCCTAAGGTGGTGCTGATCGAGGGGCCGGCCGACGCCGACGCCGTCATCCCCGACCTGACCCGGGCCGGTACCCGGCCGCCGGTCGCTATCCTGGCGTACACGGATTCCGTCCCGGTCCGGACGATCGTGTACCCGCTGGCGACGTACAGCCCGGAATACCAGGCCCTCGTCTGGGCGAAGGAGAACAAGGCCCGGGTCCACTTCATCGACCTGCCGTCCGAAAACTTCCTGGCCCTGCAAGACCTGGAGCTGGAGCGGCTGGCGAAGGCCCGCGAGAAGGCGGAAGCCGCCCCCGAGAACCCGCCCGAGGAGGAGCAGGAGCTGTCCCCGGCGTGGCGGCCGGAGCCGGAGCGGAACATCTACGAGCGGATCGCCGAGCGGTCGGGCGAGCCGGACTACGACACCTATTGGGAACGCCGGTTCGAGCACAACCTTTCGCCGGGCAGCTACCGGTCGTCGGCGTTCGCGCTCGGCCAGGCCCTCCGGGACGAGCCTGACCCGCCGGTCTGGCGGGCGGAAAACCTTGTCCGCGAGGCGTACATGCGCCGCCGCATCCGCGAGGTGCTGGCGGCGGGCGTCAAGCCCGAGCAGGTCGTCGTCATCGTCGGGGCGTTCCACGCGCCGGTGCTCGGCGACGAGTACCCGGCCATGACCGACGCCGAGCTGGCCTCGCTCCGCCGCCGGCCGAGCAAGCTCACCCTGATGCCGTACTCGTACTTCAAGCTGTCCAGCCAGTCCGGGTACGGGGCCGGGAACCACGCCCCGGCGTACTTCGAGCTGGCCTGGGAGCGGATGGCCGCCGGCGGGCTGGACGACCTGCCGCACCTCTACCTGTCCCAAGTCGTCCGCCATCTCCGCGGGGCCGGAACCCACCGGTCCACCGCCGAGGTGATCGAGGGCGTCCGGCTCGCCCGGACGCTGGCCGCCCTGCACGACGGGGCCGCCCCGACACTCGCGGACCTGCGGGACGCGGCCGTCACCTTGGTCGGCCACGGCGAGCGGTCGAGCATCGCCGAGGCGCTGTCGCACGCCGACGTGGGCACGGCCATCGGCGAACTGCCCGAGGGCGTCGTCCGCACCAGCATCCAGGAGGACTTCGACCGGCAGATGGCCCGGCTGAAGCTGGAGAAGTTCAAGAAGACGGTCGCGGAAGAACTGACCCTCGACCTGCGGGAGAACCGGCACGTCAAGACCGAGGACGCGGCCTTCCTCGACCTGAACCGCTCGACCTTCCTGCACCGGCTGCGGGTCCTCGGCGTCGGGTTCGGCAAGACCCAGAAGGCCGGGCAGGACCAGGCCACCTGGAAGGAGGTGTGGAAGCTTCAGTGGCAGCCGGAGTGCGAAATCGCCCTGGTCGAGGCGGTCCTGCTCGGCGAAACCGTCGAACTCGCCACGGCCTTCCGGTTCAAGCAGCTCCTCGAAGCGGCGGCCGGGATCGACGCCGCGGCCGACGTGGTCAAGGACGCCTGCCAGTGCGGCCTCGGGGCGTCGATGGACCTGGCCCGGGCGCGGCTGCAAGCCCTCGCGGCCGTTAGCTCGGACCTCAAGGCCATCGCCCACGCGGCACTCCAACTGAGCCAGGTCGTCCGCTACGGCGACGTGCGGGAGTTCGACCCGTCGCCGCTGTTGCCCCTGATCGACGAGCTGTTCGTGCAGGGGGCGCTGGCCCTGCTCGCGGCCGCCGCCTGCGACAACGCCGCCGCCCAGCACCTCGTCGAGTCGATCGACCAGATGAACCGGGTCAGCCTGGAGCACGCCGACCGGATCGACGGCGAGCTGTGGGTCGGCCGGCTCCGCAAGCTGTCCGACGCCGACGACCGCAACCCGCTCCTCTCCGGCTACGCCTGTGCGGTGCTGCTCGAGCGCGGGTTGATGGCCACGGCCGACCTCGCCCGGGAGGTGTCCCGGCGGCTCTCGCCGGGCATCCCCGCCGACCTCGGGGCCGGCTGGTTCGAGGGCCTGTCCCGGCGGAACCGAGCGGCCCTGCTGGCCCGGCAGCCGCTGTGGCAGGAACTCGCCGGGTACGTGTCGTCGCTCGACCCGGACCAGTTCAAGCGGGCCATCGTCTTCCTCCGGCGGGCGTTCGGGGGCTTCACCCCGCACCAGAAGCGGCAGGTGTGCGAGAACCTGGCCGAGTTCTGGGGCGTCGACGCCGACGCCGCCAAGGAGGCCCTGTCCGGGCCGCTGTCGGAGGCCGAGGAGCAGAAGCTGGCCGACCTGAACGAGTTCAACTTCGACGACATTTGAAGCCCCGCGGGACGTGCCGTCATGTCGTTCGAGGCCGACTACCTGTGGTGCCGGGCGACCGGGCACGCCACGGTCGACCTGTTCTTCAGCAGCGGACCGGACCACATCCGCGAGCCGTACTCGAGCGTGATGGTGGGGGCGATTGTCGAGTACCAGGTGGCGGACTTTGCCGCCGCCCTCGACCGTCTCCCCGGCGTCGTGCGGACTCACACGTCCGAGGCCGAAACGTGGTGGCGGTGGGGGCGGGACGGCCGGTCGATCGAAATCGCCGTGGACGGCGACAACACCGGCGAGGACGGGGTTTGGCTGGGGTCCCTGCTCCGAATCGATTGCACCTTCGCAGACTTGGTCGGGCTGTGGGGCGAGCTGCTGACGACGCGCCCCGCCGTCTACCTCCACGACCAGTCGTGCAGGATGTACACGCCCCGGTCGTTCCTGGAAGAAGTGGCAATGCGGGCGCTCGCTCCGGCGCTCTCGTCTGGAAACCCGGCCGTGGCGGCGGAGGCGGTCCGGGCGGTACGGGGGTACCGCTCGCAAGGGGGACGACCGCGGGTCTGGCAACCGTACTGGGCCGAGAAGACCCCGCACATGGCCGCGACCCTGTTCGACCTGCCCGACCAGGTCAGGCCGATCCGTTGCCGGGACAGATGGACCGGGAACACCTGGGTGTCGTCGATTGACCGGTTCGATGCCCTCGCCGCCGACCGCGGCCTGCCGTACTTCGCCCACCCGACAGGCGAGTGGGCGGCGGGGCGGTACTCGGCCGGGTCGGTCGTGTGGGTGCCCGGCGACCGAGAGAATCTGGGCCGGGAGCTGGCCGGGTCGGTCGGGATGCTAGCCGACGGCTAACGCCGACCACACCGCGGAGGGAATGATGCCTGCCGACCTCGAACAACTCCGCCGGTGGCGGTTGATCCTCGGCCCCGACTCCCAGACCGCCATCGACCAGATGGCCGGCGGCGGTGGCTGTGCGCTCGGCGGCGGGGACGCCGAGATGGACGCCGCCCTGGCGGCCATCTACGACGAGGTGCCCGAAGACGAGGCCGACGCCCCGAAGGGCCGGTCGGCCGGGCTGGGGGCGTCGGCCCCACGCCTCGCCAAGTGGCTGGGCGACATCCGGTCCTACTTCAAGGAGGACGTGGTGTCGGTCATCCAGGCCGACGCGATCGAGCGGAAGGGGCTAACGCAACTGCTATTCGAGCCGGAGACGTTGAAGAGTGTCCAGCCGAACGTCCAGCTCGTCGGCACGCTCATGGCCCTGAAGGGGAAGATTCCGGAGCGGGCGAAGGAGACGGCCCGGATGGTCGTGGCGGCGGTCGTCGAGGAGGTCAAGAAGAAGCTCGAACAGCGGCTCCGGCAGGCGGTGCTGGGCGCCCTGAACCGAAAGGAGCACTCGCCCCTGCCCAGCGCCGCGGCGATCGATTGGAAGTGGACGATCGGCCGGAACTTGAAGAACTACAACCCGGCGGTCGGCACCATCGTCCCGGAGCGGGTCTACTTCTACAGCCGGGCCCAGCGGTCCGGGGCGTGGACGGTGATCGTGGACATGGACCAGTCCGGGTCGATGGCCGACTCGGTCGTGTACGGGGCGGTGTGCGGGGCGATCTTTAAAGGCTGTGACACAACCCGCCGGCACGGCCGTTGCGCCTCGGTAGCGGCGGCCGTCCTCGACGGAGGCCGCT
>JAIEQN010001072.1 GCA_019747685.1 Gemmataceae bacterium | reverse complement strand
TTCGACCGGTTGTAGAAGACGACCGGCCCGCGGACCCCGTGGCCGCGGTCGCTGTAGACGGTGGCCAGGTTCGGCCCGCGGACGCCGTCGTGGTCGAACCACTTGTAGTACGGGACGACCCCGACCTCGCGGACCCGGGCCTGGACCAGCTCGCCGATGCCGTACCGGACCATCGCCGTGGCCACGCCGGCCCGCAGCCCGAAGCAGTCGGCCAGGTTGGCGGCGACGTTGTACTCGCCGCCGGAGACGTGTACGTCGAACGTCCGGGCCTTGCGGAACGGGACGACCCCGGGGTCGAGCCGGTGGACCAACGCCCCGAGGGACAGGAAGTCGAGCTGGCTGGGTTCCTGGCGGATGGAGAGGCCGGGCATCGCGGGGTCCGGGGAGGTTCCAGGTGGCACAGGCCTCCCGGCCTGTGCGATGACGAAAGCACAGGCCGGGAGGCCAGTGCCACCGGGGGCGTGCCCCGGCGGTCGTTGTACGCCCCGGCCGGCCTGACGGCCCGGCGGACCCCTCACTACAATCCCCCCGTCACCACGCACCCCCCGACGGGACCCGCACATGGCCTCCCCCGCCGCCGACATCGGGCTGATCGGCCTCGCCGTCATGGGCGAGAACCTGGTCCTGAACATGGAGTCCCGCGGGTACACCGTGGCCGTGTTCAACCGCACCACCAGCGTGGTCGACAAGTTCGTCGGCGGCCGGGGGAAGGGGAAGAAGCTGGTCGGGGCCCGCTCGGTCAAGGAGCTGGTGGCGTCGCTCAAGAAGCCGCGGAAGGTGATGATGATGGTCAAGGCCGGGGCGGCGGTCGACGCGGTCATGGCCGAGGTCCTGCCGCTGCTCGAACCCGGCGACATCCTGATCGACGGCGGCAACACCCACTTCCCGGACACCGCCCGGCGGGCGAAGGCCGCGGCCGAGAAGGGCGTCCTGTACGTCGGCACCGGCGTCTCGGGCGGCGAGGAGGGCGCGCTCAAGGGGCCGTCGATCATGCCCGGCGGCGACCCGAAGGCGTGGCCGGCGGTCAAGCCGATCTTCCAGGCCATCGCCGCCAAGGCCAAGGACACCGACGGCCGCGAAGCCCCGTGCTGCGACTGGGTCGGGCCGGAGGGGGCCGGGCACTTCGTCAAGATGGTCCACAACGGCATCGAGTACGGCGACATCCAACTGATCTGCGAGAGCTACCACCTGCTCAACGAGCTGTGCGGGCTCTCCCCGGCCGAGCTGGAACAGGTCTTCGCCCGGTGGAACAAGGGGGTGCTGGACAGCTACCTGATCGAGATCACCGCCGACATCTTCGGGTACGAGGACCCGGAGACGGGCAAGCCGATGGTCGACCTGATCCTGGACACGGCCGGCCAGAAGGGGACGGGCAAGTGGACGGTCGACGCGGCCACCGACACCGGCACCCCGCTGACCCTGATCGCCGAGGCGGTGTTCGCCCGGTGCGTGTCGGCCCTGAAGGCCGAGCGGGAGGCGGCGAGCAAGCTCCTGGCCGGGCCGTCGGTCCAAAAGGTGACGGACCGGGACCAGTTCGTCAACGACGTGGAGATGGCCTTGTACGCCAGCAAGATCGTCTCCTACGCCCAGGGGTACGCCCTGATGGCGGCCCAGGCGAAGGCCAGCAACTGGGAGCTGAACAACGGCGGGATCGCCCTGATGTGGCGGGGCGGGTGCATCATCCGGTCGGCCTTCCTGGGCAAGATCAAGGCCGCGTTCGACGCCGACCCGAAGCTCGTGAACCTGATGGTCGCCCCGTACTTCGCGGGGGAACTCGGCCGGGCCCAGCACGGCTGGCGGCGGGTGGTGGCCGCGGGGGTGGCGAGCGGCATCCCGCTCCCGGCCATGAGCAGCGCCCTGGCGTACTACGACGGCTACCGGACGGCCCGGCTGCCGGCCAACCTGCTCCAGGCCCAGCGGGACTACTTCGGGGCCCACACCTACGAGCGGACGGACCGGCCCCGCGGCCAGTTCTTCCACACCAACTGGACCGGCGAGGGCGGCACCACCAGCAGCACCACCTACAACGTCTGACCGGACGGGTCACGAAGCGATCGGCCCCGGGAGTGGCCCCATGCCCCGCCTCCAGCTTTCGGCCGTCGTCCTGTTGCTCGCGGCCGGGCCGGTCGCGGCCCAGGCGCCGCGGTACAAGATCGAGGCCGCCGACCGGCAGACGGTCGCGGCCGCCATCACCTACGAGTTGCGGACGACCGACTTCGTCGTCACCCGGTGGACCGCCTTCCTGCCCGAGCCGCCGGAGCTGCCGTCCCAGAGGCGGGTGAAGACGGCCGCCGCCCCGGCCGGCAAGCTGGTCGCCGAGAACAGCCTGCTCGGCCGCAAGGTCCGGCTGATCGACGTGCCGGTCGCCGACCCCCAGCCGGGGGCCAAGCTCGCCCTGCGGCTGGACGTCACGGCCACCCTCCGGTCCCGGAAGCTCGTCCCGCTGCGGCCCGGCGAGGCCCCGCCGGCCGTCCCGGCCCTGACCCCGCAGGAGGGCAAGCACTACCTCGCCCCGTCGCCGCAGATCGACTACGAGAAGGAGGCCGTCCAGGGGTGGCTGGACGCCAAGGGGCTGCGGCGGGAGAAGGGGGAGGACCCGGTCGCGTTCGCCACCCGGGCGGTGGGGGCCATCTGGGCCGCCTTCGCCTACAAGTACGACCCGGGCGACGACGAGAAGCGGGCGTCCGTCGCCTGCACCCGCCAAACCGCCGACTGCGCCGGCATGTCGTACCTGCTCGTCGCCGCCCTGCGGGCCAACAACGTGCCGGCCCGGGTCCTGGTCGGCCGGCTGGCCGAGCCCCGCAAGCCGAAGGTCGGGCCGGCCGACCCGGGGTACGACCGGCCGCACGTCCGGGCCGAGTTCTACCTCGCCGGCGTCGGCTGGGTGCCGGCCGACCCGGTCGACAACGTCGTCGGCGACGACCCCGGGGACCTGCTCGTGTTACACGCCGACACCGACCTGCGGCTGCCGTTCCCGGACAAGGAGCGGACCGCCCGCCTGCTCCAGGTCGGGCCGTACTACTGGGCCAACGGGCGGGGCCGGTTCGACGGCGCCGAAGGCCCGACGGGCTGGGAAGTCAAGACCGCCCCGGTTAAACGGAAGTGACCCGGCCGGAGGCCGCCACCCGACACCCGCCCCGCGGAGGCCGCCCCGTGGACCAGCAGTTGCTCGACCTGTACCACCGGCACGTCGGGGCCGGGTTCGACCGGCAGCTGCGGCTGGCCGACCTCGTCGACCGCAAGGCCGGCGGCGAGGCCTGGTCCTACGACGTGGCCACCGCCGCCCTGGCGTTCGGCCCGAAGCTGTCGTTCGAGGCCCCGCTCATCGGGTCCCACGCCGACCACAACAACTCGTGGCTGTGGGCCTGGGCCAACCGGAACCTGAAACTCACCCTGACCAACCGGGCCCTCGGCGACGCCGTCCGGGCGCTGGCCCACCGGGCGGGCGTCCCGGCGTTCGCGGCCACCGCCTTCCCGGTCGAGCCGCTGATGGGCGCCGAGCTGGCCGCCGCCGCGGCCGACGTGTTCGGGGTCGTGCTGGCCCGGGAACTCGGGTACGACGCCTACTACGTCACCCCCACCGACGGCGGACGGGCCGTCGTCCTCGTCCGCGACGACCGGCTCCGGGCCGCCGAGCGCTACCCGCTGTGGCGGGTGCTCACCGTGTTTCCCCAGGCCATCGCCGCCCTGCCCGTCCCCGAGCACCGGCCGGCCCTGACCGACTACGCGAAGGACTACGGCCTGACCGTCACGGCCGAGGGGCACGGGGTGCGGATCACCGGCCCGGGCAAGGGCGTGCTGACCGCCCGGTTCGACGACCGCGGCCGACTGATCGCCCTCGACGGCACCGACGTGCCGACGCCCAAGCCCCCGGCCCCGGCCCCGGCCAAGAAGAAGCCGAAGCCGGCCACCAAGAAGGGGGCCCGGCCCGCCGTCAAGAAGCCGGCCAAGAAGGCGACCGCCGCGAAGGTCGTGGCCAAGAAGCCGGCCGCGAGGACGGCGGCCAAGAAGACCGCGGCCAAGAAGACCGCGGCCAAGAAGCCGGCCGTCCGGAAGCCGACCAAGAAGGCGGCGGGGGCCAAGAGGCCGGCCAAGAAGGCGGGGGCGAAGCGATGACGCCCGCCGGGGATTCCTTCCTCGAAACCGACCGGCTGACCCTCCGCCGGTTCGCCGACGCCGACGCCGACGCGGCGTTGCTGGTCGACCTCGACTCCGACCCGGAGGTGATTCGGTACGTCGGGCGGTCCCGGCTGGCGGCGGCCGAGGCGTACCGCGAGCACATCCGCAACCGCTTCCTGCCGCTGTACGTCCATCCGGCCCGGGGCGTGTTCGCGGCCCACGAACGCCCCGGAGGGGCGTTCGTCGGATGGTTCATCTTCCGCCCGGCGAGCGACTACCGGTTCGCGGCCGCGGCCGGTTGGACCCGGCCGACGGACGTGGAACTCGGCTACCGGCTGCGGCGGGCGGCCTGGGGCCGGGGGCTGGCGACCGAGGGGTCCCGGGCGTTGGTCGCGCTGGCCGACGCCGACCCGGGCGTGACAGCCGTAGTGGCCGCGGCCCTGGTGCCGAACCGGGCCTCCACCCGGGTGATGGAGAAGTGCGGGCTGGTCCGGGCCCGCGAGTTCCGGCTGCCCGGGTTCGACGACCCGTCGGTGATGTACGCCCGGTGCAAGCCGGGGTGCGACCCGCCGGGGGGATGAACCGACCGGGTGGCCGGGGCCGCCAGCCCGACACCCCGGTGGCCGCGGAAGGCCCGGCTCTGCACCTCCCCCCTTGTGGGGGAGGTCGCCGCCGAGCGCGCGCGACGCGGCGGGTGGGGGGTGGCTCCGGGGCAGCCTGGACAGCAGCCCCCCCCCCGCGCGCAAAGCCGCGCCGACCTACCCCGCAAGGGGGGAGGTGAAGAAGCGACCCGCCGGTGGAGGAGTGATGCCCGGTAACGACCCGCGGGTGTTCTTCGCCGCCGAGCGGACGCTGCTGGCCTGGGTCCGGACGGGGATCGGGCTGGTCGGGCTGGGGTTCGTGGTGGCCCGGTTCGGGCTGTTCCTGCGGGTCATCCGCCCGGACGGGGACGCCGGCCGGCACCTGGCGTCGGCCGCCCTGGGGGTGGCGCTGTCGCTGGCCGGGGCCGGGGTGGCGGCGGCCG
>JAIEQN010000361.1 GCA_019747685.1 Gemmataceae bacterium | reverse complement strand
GGAGTTCCTGGCCCGGTCGCTCCAGGTGGTGCTGCCGGCCGGGGCCGACCCGGCCGAGGAGGCGGCCGCCCTGCGGGACCTGGACGGGGTGGAGCGGGTGTCGGCCGGCCCGCGGGTCGGGCTGCCGTAGGCCGGGTTACGGCCGGGCCGGCGGCTTGGGCGACACCTCCCGCGGCGGTGGGGCCAGCCGCCCCTGCTCCCGGGCCGCCTCCTCCGCCCGGGCCTTCCGCCGGGCGTCCTCCGCGGCCATCACCCGCTCCTGGTGGGCCCGGAACTCCCGGTCCCGGCCGGCCCGCGAGTACTTGTCCGGGACCGGGGTGCCGTGCTCCTCCAGGGCCTGGTGGGCGTTCATCCGCTCGTGGTGCTTCTCGTCGGCGTCCGGCCCCTCCCCCGGGGCCGGCGGGACCTGCCCGCCCGGCCGCCGGCGGACCTCGACGGCGGTGCAGTGGTCCACCCCGTCCAACCGCTCGCAGCCGACCCACACCTCGTCCCCGACCCGCACGTCGGCCAGCCGGTAGGTCTCGGACGCCGCCCGCTTCGGGGCGAACCCGCCGGCCGCCAGCGGGCCGGCCGCCGGGAACCGCCGCGGCGTCTGGGCCGCCCGCCCCAGCACCATCTGCTTCCCGTCCGGCAGGTCCAGGACGATCCGCTCGGGGGTGTACTCGGCCCGGGTGCAGAGGATCACCAGGTCCGGTAGGAGGGCGTACACCTTCGCCCCGGTCGTGACCTGCCGGGCCCCGGTCTCGTCGGACCACTGCCGGTCCCCCGCGAACGCGGCCCCGAACCCGCGGAGGGTGATCCCCTTGGCGTCGACCGCCTCGACCCGCCCGCTGAACGACGTGAGCGGCTTGGCGGTCTGGGGGGCGACCTCCTCCGCCGGGGGGTCGGCCGCCCGGTGGCGGGCGGCCGCCGCCAGCCCGGCCGCCGCGGCCAGCCCCCCGAACAGGACGACGAACGTGGTTCTCCGCATGGCCCTGCCCTCCGGGGTCACGGGGCCGGCGGCTTGGGCTTCATGTCCCGCACCATCTGAAAGAGCCGCTCGCGGGCGGCCTGTTCGGCCTGTTCGGCCTCGAACCGCCGGGCGGCCTCCTGGTACTGCCGCATCCGCTCGCGGGCTTTGTCGGGGTCGTACTTGTCGGGCAGCGGGATGCCCCGCTCCTCCCAGTCCTGGTAGGCGTTCGCCCGCTCGTGCCACGGGTCCCGGTCGCCGGGCCGGTCGGCGGGGGCGGGCGGGACCCGGCCGCCCGGCCGCCGCTCGATCTGCATCCCCCAGAACACCTCCTCGTTCCCGGCCGGCTCCGGGACGAACACGAGGTTGACCTCGTCCCCGACCCGGACGTCGGCCGGGCGGTAGCTGTGGGCCGCCGAGAAGGCCCGGGTCCCGTCGAGGAGGCCCGGGCTGGCGGTGAACCGGACGGCCGGCATGTCCTCCCGCCGGAACACGGCCATGTCCCCGTTCGCCAGGGTGACGGCGAGCTGGTGGCGGTCCTCCTTGATCGTGGTGTACAGCAGGAACGGGCCGCCGCCGACCGAGACCAGGCGGACGTTCCGCCGCCCGGTCAAGGCGTAGCGGCGGTCGAACCCGCGGACGGTCACGGAGGTGTCGTCCGCGGCCGTCACCACCCCCCGGGTCGAGATCCGGTGGACCACCCAGGCCGCCGGCCGGGGCGGGGCCTCCCGCGGCGGGGGGGCGACCGGCTGTCCGCCGCCCCCGGGGAGGGGGCCGAAGAGGCCCGCTACCAAAATGACCGCCGGCTGCATACGCGCCCTCCTTGGGGATGCTCGGTACCGGATTAATCCGCGAGGAACTCGATGGACCAGTTCTTATCCCCGAACGCCGCCCCGGCCCACTCCCAGTTTCCCAGCACGCTCGGCAGGGGGGTGCCGGTGTGGGGCTCGAAGACCGGGGGCGGGCCAACGCCGGGCGGGGTTGCCTGCTGGAACACCCCGCCCGCGCTCATGATGAGGTACGCGGTGTTCAGCGCCGGGCTGTTCGAGATCGGTTCGACCCGGGGGTCCGAGTCGCCGATCTTGAAGTTACCGGTCGCGTGCCACAGGTCGGAGAGAACCGCGTTCTGCGGGGCGCCGGCGGTCGGCTTGTACACGCCCTTCTCCCAGAACACCTCGCCCACCACCTCCAGCTCCCCGTACCGGTGCCCCACAATCCCCGGCGCGTAGCTCCCGTCGCTGATGACCACCTCGCCGCCCCTGACGTGGAGCCGCTCGCCCGAGATCGTGGCCTTGGGTTGGGCGGCGGCGTTCACCGGCTTGGTGGCGAGCTTGCCGCCGGTCATGTAGACCCGTTGCGTGGGACCGACGGCCAGGGTGGTGCCGTTCTCGATCACCAGCGCCCCGCCGGACACGGCCACGGCCGTGGCGACCGGGTTGGACGAAACGAGGCCGACGAACACGACGGTCCCGCCGCCCTGCATGTACGCCGTCCCACCCGCGACGTACAGCCCCATGTCGGCGTAGGCGTTGTCGGCGTAGAACTTCTGACTGTCGCCCGCCGGCAGGACGATCGCGTCGGGACTCGGGGTCAGGGCGCGGAGGACCATGTTCGGCACCGTCACCGTACTCGTCCCCTTCACCACGATCGACCTCGGCGAGCTGAACTCCAGCGTCCCGGTCGAGATCGAGGCGTTGACCGCCCCCTCGAAGCTGAGCCGGCTGCCGCTCTGGAGGGTGTTGCCGGCCCCCGGGGTGATGGTCGCGGTCGGCCCCCGGGCGACGACCGTCGCCCCGTTGGCGGCGCTGTTGAGCACCCCGCCGGTCCAGGTCAGGTCGTCCTGGACGGTCAGCGTCGTACTCGAACCCTGACTGATGTTCCCGGTCCGCAGTTCCAGGTCGTCGGTCACGGTCAGGTTGCCGATCTGGACGGTGCCGCTAAACCCGTTGACCAGGTGGAGCGACCGGACCGTGTTCGGCCCGCTCCCCCACTGGCAGTTGGCGTTGTTCGTCACCACCGCGCCGTCGTAGTTGATGTCGTCGTACTGGGTCGGGTTGCTGGTGGCCGGGACGAGGTTGTACCGGTCCGGCCCGACCTTCCAGTTCCCGCCCACCGGGTAGGTGAACGAGGTGCCGTACTGCCCGGTCCACCAGAAGGTGCTCGGGCAGTCCCGGCCCTCCAGCACCTCGACGGCGAGCGGCCTCCGGCGGGTGGCGGGCTTGCGGACCCGGAACGGCCGGGTCAGGATCGCGCAGCGAGCGAGCGAGCGAGCGAGCGAGTGAGCGAGTGAGCGAGTGAGCGAGTGAGCGAACGACGGCGGCGAACATGCGGACCCCTCCTGGAATGGCGACGAGACGGCTTGTCCGATCAAACCGCGATCCGAAGTGCAACCGCAGGGTACAACGCCCACCGGCCTCGTTCAACCCCCCGATTTCGCGGAATTGTGAGAAAACTTCATCGGGGGGGCGAGGGAATTCCGACTGCCAGCCGAAAAGTATGGTCGGGCGAGAAAAAGCGGCCGAACCAGAGCCGACTGTCCAACGCTGTTTCTTCCGGTCGAATGGAATGGTTCCGGCCGGGGGTGGGGGAGCCGGCCGGAACCAATGCCCGCGGTCCGAGGGTGGCCGGCCCTACGAGCCGGCGGCCGGCAGGCGGATGGTGAACTTGGTCCCCCGGCCCGGCTCGCTCTGGCAGTCGATCGACCCGCCGTGGGCCTCGACCACCCGCCGGGCCGTCGCCAGCCCCAGCCCGTGCCCGCCCTTCTTGGTCGTGTGGAACGGCCGGAACGCCTTGGCCAACACCTCCGGGCCCATCCCGTCGCCCGTGTCGATCACGTCCAGGGACACCCACCCGTCGGCGTCCGCCCGGCCGACCAGGGTGAGCGTCCCGCCGTCCGGCATGGCCTGCTCGGCGTTGAGCATCAGGTTCAACAGGGCCTGCTCGAACAGGTCGCGGTCGAGCCGCACCGGCGGCAGGCCGGGGGCCGGGAACCACTGGACCTCGATCCCGGCCTGCCGGGCGGTCGGGGCCAGGAACTCGATCAGCCGGTCGACCACGTCGCCGAGGGCGGCCGGCCGGAGGTCCGGGTTCTGGGCCCGGGCGAACCGGAGGAAGTCGTTGGCCAGGTCGGCCAGCTTCTGGCACTCGGCGTGGAGCCGGTTCACCCGGTCCAGGGCCTTCCGCTCGCGGGGCGTCTGCGGCGACTCGAAGTCCTCGGCCAGCAGTTGCAGGTTGAGCGAGAGCGTCCCGAGGTGGTTCTTCAGGTCGTGGATGAACCCGCCGGCCAGCTCGCCCAGGTCGTCCCCGCCGGCGGACGACTCCGGGCGGGCGGATGAGGCTTCTTCTTGGCGAGCGGGGGGCGTCAGCCCCCCGGTGGGATCGGGCGGGCGGGGGGCGTCAGCCCCCGGTTCATGGCGAACTTCGGGCGGGTCGGCGAGGGCGGCGTCCGACATGGCGTCTTCCCCGGGCGGACGCGGTTGTTGTACGCCGCCGGCGGCCGGGGACGACCGGCTCAGCCGGCGGCCGGCGGGGGTGGATCGAGCGGCGGATCGCGGAACCGGATCAGGATCGTGTTGTGCGCGGCCGTGTCGGTTCGCGGAAGCCGGAGTCGCCGGGGCGGGTAACTCCCGTCGGGCAACAGGAACAGGTCGAGGACGTGCTCGCCGCCGGTGGCCGGGTCGCCGGTCAGCCGGTGATTGGTCACGTCTACCACGAACGACATCATCTCCAGCGGCAGCTGGCCGACCAGGGCCGGGGTGCCGTCCGGCACCTCGATCACCTCGACCTTGCAGTCCCGCCCCTGGACCGTGAGCTGGACGACATCGTAGATGCTCACGGTAGTCGTCCCGGTCACCGCCCGGGCCTGCCGGTCCCGACTCTTCTTCAGCCCGAGCGCCCGGATCAGGGAACTCGGCAGCGCAAGGAGCGAGGCCCCGGTGTCGACCAGAGCGTCCGGGACTTCGGCCTTCCGGGCCCGGTCGGCCGGCAGGTCGCCGCGGCGGACGGCCCACAGGTCTTCCAGGTTCTCAACCGTGATCGGGGTCGGGACCCGGCCCAGATCGGCGGTCTCCATCGGCGTGCCTCCCGCGGGCGGTGCCGGCCCGCGGGTATTGTACCGCCGCGCAAGAAGCCGGGGGGCCGTGGCCCCCCGGTCGCGTGCGTCACTGCTTACCGTCGCGGGT
>JAIEQN010000344.1 GCA_019747685.1 Gemmataceae bacterium | reverse complement strand
ACCTGGAGGCCGTCCGCGGGCTGGTCAGCCGGCTCGGGGCGGCCAACGTCCGCCGGCTGGTCGAGGTGCTGGCGTAACCGCTCGGCGAGCCGGGGAATCGTCACTTCGTCACGTCCGCCCCCGGCCAGACCAGGTCGTTGAACCGGTCGACCGGCTCATGGGCGGTCCAGGCGATCCCCCGCAAGAGGACGGCCCGGAACACCGGGTCGTCGAACGTCCACGAGTAGTGCCCGGGGATCGACACGAACACCCGCCCCTTGCCGTGCTCCAGCGACCAGAGCTGCGGCCGCGGGGCCTGCTCCTCGACGGCCGACGCGATCACCCGCCCGGCCGGCAGGTCGCCGACCATCTTCCAGTACGTCTCGTCCACCATCGCCAGCTTGTCCAGGTTCCGGGCGACCGGGTGTTTGGCCTCCGGGTTGAACGTTAGCTCGATCGGCCCGTGGCGGTACCCGACCGCCCCGCCGTGGGACGCCAGCCCGATCCGCTTGGCGAACTCGGCCCCGTCCTTCCGGCCGTCCACCGCCCAGTGGACGTAGACCAGCCCGCCGCCGCGTTCCAGGAACGCATCCACGTCGGCGGCCCGCCGGGCGCCCCAGTCGCCCCGCTGGAAGAAAACCATCACGTCGGCCTTGCCCCACTCGTCCTTCGCCGGCCACTCCCAGGCGGTCGCCACCTCGGTGTTGTCGGCCGCGGCGAGTAACTCCTTCCAGGCCGCCTGCCAGGCCGGGTAGTCGTGTTCGCCGGGGCCATGGTCCTTCGGCCCGGCGACCAGCACCACACGGATGGGGCGGGTCTTCTCGGGCGGGTTGGGGGCGCCGGCCAGGACGGCGTGTACCTCGGCCGCGGTCCGCGGCTTCGGCCGGGGGCCGGGGTAGTCCCGGGGCATCGACGGCGGCGGGGTGAGGAGGAACGTCAGCAGGTCCCGGGTCCGGTCCGGCCCGAGCTGCTTGACCAAATCGTCCGGCATCGTGGAGACCGTAGACGACTTTAGTTCCTCGATGTCGGCCCGGTCGATCTCGGTGACGGTGCCCTTCACGTCGCCGACCGTGAGCTTGTTCCCGGCCGCAGTGCGGACGACGCCACTGAGGGTCCGGCCGTCCTTCAGGTTCACCGTCTGCGTGACGTGGTCCGGGTTGATGGCGAAGCTGGGCTGGGTGATGTCCCGCATCACACTCGCGTAATCGCGGTGGATGAGGTTCGACAGGTCCGGGCCGATCGCCCCGCCCTGGCCGTGGACCGCGTGGCACTTGGCGCAGTTGGCCGGCTCGGCGAAGAACACCTTCCGGCCGCGGGCCCAACTGCCGCCCTCGAGTTCCGGCACCTTCACCGCCGCGACCGCTTGCCCGACGGCGGCCTTGGTGTCGGCCCACGGCAAGAGGACGCGGTGCAGTTGTAGCGGCCGGGCGAGGCTGTCCTCCCGGGTCGTGTACCCGACCGAGAGCGGCCGGTTCGGTTCCGTGGCCGTCAGCCGGGCCTCGATCGGGGTCGGCTCACCGCGCTTCGGGGAAACGGTGATCCACCCGGCCGTCCGGCTGCCCCTCCCCTCGGGGAGGAAGAGCGACTTCCCGCCCGCGATCGTGATGCGATTCGGCAGGCTGGACTCGGCCGTGACGGTGACCTCCTCGGCCGGCCACTCGTAGTCGATCTTCGCCCCGGGCTGGACGGCCGGCCGGAGCATGTCGGTGAGGTTCAGTTGGGCCTTCAGCACGAGTTCGCCCGGCTTCTTCATCGCCTCCCAGAGGGCGTCGTGGTGGGCGCTGCCGGCGGTCAGCTCGCGGGCGACTTGCAAGTCGAGGTGGGGCAGCCAGCCCTTCCAACCCGGGCCGCCGTCCTTCGGCGTCCAGGTCGCCTCGCAACCCGACAGGTCAAAGTCGAGGTCGATCGCCGGGTACTGCGGTAGCGTCCCCTTCGGACCGGCGTCCGTCGCGGGCCGGCCCATCCCCGGCAGCGTCAGGGCGTAATGGACCGCGGCCCCGAGCGGGTCGGTGGCCAGCACCAGCGTCCGCCGGTCGGGGGTGAGCTGCGCCGACCGGACCGGCACGTCGTACCGGGGCGTGGCCTTCTCCATCTGCACGACGGCGTAGCCCGGCCAGATGGCCTCGAACCGGTCGCCGGCCCGGGCGTACTTCCCGGCCGTCAGCTTGGTGCCCTTGAGCACGTCGCGGAGCAACGCCGGGTCGACCGGCCGGTCGAACTCGACCCGGACTTCCCGCGGCCCGGCCGGCCAGGCCAGCACCGGCTGGGGGTGGTCGCGGTCGGCGTACCGGACCTTGTAGAGGACGCCCTTGCCGGTCGGCCCGCTGCCCCAGTCCGGGCCGCCGCCGTGGCAGGCGACGAGCATTTGCCCGTCCGGCGAGGTGCAGGCGTCGATGGTCAGCATCGGCAGCGACGCCAGGAGCTGCGTCCGGCCGACGTACCCGGCCGGGGTCTTCACCAGCTTCGTCCGGTAGAGCTTGCCGCGGGAGTAGCCGGTGACGAAGGCGTCACCGGCCCATTCCTTCGGGCCGAACGGCCTGGTCCCGTCGTTGAAGTTCAGCCCGCACGCCGACTGGTGCTGGGGGCCGTAGTCGAACGTGCTCGGCTCGTCGATCACGTCCGGCAGGTGCTTCGGGTGCCGCGGCGGGAAGCCGTAGTGCCGGCCCTTCTGGACGTGCAAGAGCTCGTCCAGCGGGTTGCCGTTGGGCAGCCACGTCGCCCCCTCCTGGTCCGTGGCGAACAGGTCGCCGTGGCGGTTGAATCGCAGGGCGATCGGGTAGCGGATGCCGGTGACGAGCGTATCCCGAGACTTGAAGTCGGGGGCGACCCGGACGATGACGCCCTCTTGCACCTTCGTCGAATACCGGGCCTTCCCGTCCTTGTCGACCTGGTAGGGGTCGGTGTAGCTGGTCGCCCCGCGGCCGTAGTAGACGGCCCCGTCCTTCGGGTCGATGGCCACGGCCAGGGCGTCGACGTTGTTGACGATCTCCTTCCAGCCGCCGGCCACCAGGATTTCCTCGTCGGCCTTGCCGTCGCCGTCCCTGTCCACGATCAGCGACACCTTCCCCTTCGACGCCACGAACACCCCGTCGCCGTGCCGGTACTTCGGCGGGGTCAGGTCCATGCCGATCGGGGCGCGGAGCCGGCCCTTCGCCTCCCAGAACAGTTCCGCCTTGTCCTCGACGCCGTCGCCGTCGGTGTCCTTGAGGAGCCAGATGTCGCCGTTGTAGCACAGGGCCACGAGCGTCCCGTCCGGCCGGTACTGGACGTTGTTCACGTTGGTCAGCTCGACCGGCAGCCGGCGGACCTCGAACCCGGGGGCGAACACCTGGGCCGGCGGCGGGTCGGCGACCGCGACCAGCGGTTCGGCCCGGTCGTCGCCGTCCGGCGGCAGGTCGTCCTTCAACTTGGCGTACTTGGCATTCAGGTAGTCCCGCACCTGCGTCGCCTCGGCGTCGGACAACTCGCGGCCGTAGAGCAGCACCTCGGCGAAGTCGGCCCGGACGTGGCCGCGGGCGGTCGGGCTCTCGTTCCCGGCCATCGGGAACCGCGCCCCGACGGTGATCTCGTCCAGGTTGGCCGGGCCGGCCCCCCGCGGCCGCTCGCCGGACAATGCCCCGTCCACGAACGCCCGGACGGCCTTGTCCCCGCCGCGGACCTCGAACGTCTGGAGCTTCCCGAACGGGCCGGGCGTCTTCAGCAGGTTCTGGTAGCCGACGAACCCGCGGCCCTCGACGTTCAGGTCGGCCAGCCGGGGCGTCCCGGCGGCCCCGAACCCGACGGTCAGCCCGGTCTGGTAGTCCCGGCCGCCGGCGGCATTGGTCCCGATGAACCCGCGGAAGTCGCCGCCGTTGGTCCGCGGGGCGAGGACCACGAAGAGGGTGAAGTCCCGCACCTCGCCCGCCTGCCCGGTGGCCCGGAGGTGGTCGTCCATCCCGTCGAAGCGGACGAGGCCGGCGTCGCCGACCTTCAGGAAGGTGGGCCGGGCGTCGTCGGCCGGCTGGCGGAGGTGGCGGGCCTTCCCGGACCCGTCGAGCCACATCGCCAGCTTGCCGCCGGCGGCCGGGGGCTTTTCCTTCCCGGCCGCGGCCTCGACCCGGGAAGCGTCGAGCCAGAGTTCCAGGCCGTCGGTGACGGGCAGCTTGGGGTCGGCCCACGGCTCGGGGCCGGCGGCGGTCGCGGGCGACGCCAGGGCGAACAGCACGACGGCCGCGGGGAGGGACGGCTTCATGGGGTGGCCCGGGAAGGGGGGCGGCGGTTCCCGAGTTGTACCCCGGCCGGGGCCGGGCCGCAACCGGCCACCCCGCGGACCCGTGCCCCGGTTTGGTGGCACAGGCCTCCCGGCCTGTGTCGTGACAGCACAGGCGGGAGCCTATGCCACCAGAGCCGAGCGGATATAGGGAGGGCGGGAAATAAAGCCGCCCGGACCGGGGAAGCGAGGGCGCGGGGCGGCCTCAAACCCGGTCCGGGCGGTGTTCCGAAGGCGAGTCGGAACCAGAACGAATGGTATCAGGAAGTACCCGGCCTGGGCGGGGCCGGGAGTATGACGCAACGGGCGAGACCGCTTGGGCGATCCTGGGCGAGGAACTGGGCGGCGGTCGGTTGCGACGGCGGTATGGTAAGCAGCGTCCGTGCCGGTGGTGGGCGATTTCCTGCCCGCACCCGCCGGACGCTAGGAATCGTAGGGCTTGCGCGGCCCGCTCGGTTTTTCGGCCGCGCCCGCGGGGTCGGCCCCGGGCGTCAGGGATTCGGGCGCGGCGGCCGACGGTGTCGGCTTTTCCCGAAGTGGTCGTGGCCGTTGTGGGCACCCCGGTGCGGGTGTTACAATGCCCCGGCCGGGGAGGACGCTGCCATGACCGTGACCATCGCCGAGGCCCAGGCCCGGCTGCCCGAGCTGATCGCCCAACTCGTGCCGGGTGACAGCCTCATTCTCACCCAGGACGGCCGGGCGGTCGCCCGGCTGACCGCCGAACCCCCGCCGCCGAAAGAGCGGAAGCTCGGTAGCATGGCGGGCACCGTGTTGTACATGGCCCCGGACTTCGACGCCCCCCTGGACGACTTCAAGGACTAGGGTCTGTCTCGTAAATCGGGTCCGGGTACAACGGGCGGTGAGGACGCCCGCCTCGCCGGAGGACCCGGA
>JAIEQN010001104.1 GCA_019747685.1 Gemmataceae bacterium | reverse complement strand
GGCCGGCCCGCGGCCGAGGAAGGCGGCCAAGTCGGCGGCCAGGCGGCCGGCGTCGGGGTAGCGGCGGTCCGGCTCCGGCTCCAGGCACCGCTCGCAAATCCGCCCCAGCTCGCGGGGCACCCCGGGGGCGAGCCGGCCGATCGGCTCGGGCATCCCCTGGGCCGCGTGGTCCACCGCCTCGGTAGCACTCGTAGCGGTGAACGGTGGCCGGCCGGTCAGCAGCTCGTAGAGGATGCCGCCCAGGGCGTACACGTCGCAGGCCGGGCCGAGGTCCTTGCCCCCCCGGGCCTGCTCCGGGGCCATCCACCCGGGCGACCCGAGGACCGCCCCCGTCTCGGTCAGGTCGTCGGCCCCGACCGGCCGGGTCAGCCCGAAGTCGGCGAGTTTGGGCTGGCAGTCGGCGAGCGACGCCCCGGCCTGGGGGACCGCACCGGGGCGGTACGCCAGCAGGACGTTGCCCGGCTTGATGTCCCGGTGGATGAGGCCCTGCCCGTGCAGCACCTGCACCGCCTCGGCGAGCCGCCGGACGAGCCGGGCCGCCGCCTCCGGGGGCAGTGGCCGGCCGTCGAGCCGGGCGGCCAGGCTACCGCCGTCGACGTACTCCAGCACCCCGAAGCGGAGCCCGTTCGACTGGCCGACGTGGAGGACCTGCACCAGCCCGGGGTGGCCGACCCGGGCCAGCGCCCGGGTCGCCCGGACCGCCCGCCCGAACGCCTCGGGGGTCGCGATCGCCGCCGGGTGTAACACCTTCAGGGCGACGACCCGGCCGAGGGCCATCTGCCTCGCGCGGAAGACGACGCCCATGCCGCCCCGGCCGACCTCCTCGAACACCTCGATCCCGTCCACCTCCGGGCGAAACCCCTCCGGCAGCCGGCCGCCGGTCGCCCGGGCCAGGGCGTGCAGCCGTTCGAGTAACTCCGGCGGCGGCTCCGGGGCGGGCGGCTCCTCGGGCGGCTGGGGGAGCGGCCCGGCCGCGGCGTCCAGCGCCTGCCGGCACGCCGGGCAGCCCTCCAGGTGGTCGGCGCACGCCGGGTCCACCTCCTCCCGGTCGAGGAGGGCCAGCACCCGGGCCGTCCACGGACAGGTGGGCATGTGAAACCTTCACCCAGGCCTTCGGCCTGGGCTATGCTGACCCGACCCTTCAGGCCGGGAACACGGTCGGAGCGGGCTGAAGGCCCGCGTCAACATAGCCCAGGCCGACGGCCTGGGTGAAACCCCGGGCCGCGTCACTCCCCCTCGCCGGACAGCCGCTCGGCCTCCTCCCGGAGCATCTTCTGCACCTTGCTGCGGGCCACGAAGACCGCCCCGACCGTCATCCCCAGTTGCCCGGCCGCCTCGGCCCCCGACCGGTGCTCCAGGGCCAACAGCCGGAACGCCTCCCAGGTGTGCGGCTGCACCCGGTCCCGGACCCGCCGCATCGCCAGCTCCAGCACCTCCCGGTCGCTCTCCGCCTCCAGCCGCGCGTGCAGGTCTTCGCCGGCCGCCTCCCCGAGCACCCCGTCCCGGCCGGTGGCCGCGGCCCGCCGGCCGGCCTCCCGGAACCGCCCCCAGGTCCGCTGGGCCACCGTCCGCAGCCACCCGCGGAAGCTCCCCCGCCGGTCGTACACGAACTCCCGCATCTGCCGGACCAGCTCGACGAGCACGAGTTGCGTCACGTCCTCGGCGTCGGCCGGCTGGAGGCCCCACTTGCGGCACCACCCGTAGACCAGCCGGCCGTACCGCTCGACGAACTCGGCCCAGGCCGCCTCGTCGGCCGGCGACTGCCGCAGCCGGCGGAGGAGCGTCGTGCTGGTCTGCCAGTCCGCGGCGCCCATGCCCGCCCCCGGGGAAAAACTTCCCCCCGCGCCGTTAGGTTCCGCCGGTCGGGTGCCAATAGAGAGGGTAGCGGCCGACCCTTCGCCCGTCCCGTCGCCCGTTCAGCGGGTTGTGTTCCGGCTTGTGGCACCGGCATCTAGCCGGTGCTTGATAACCAGCACCGGCAAGATGCCGGTGCCACAAGCAGAAGCCACCGGCGGCCGCCCCGTCGCCCGTTCCATTCCCCGGCGTTCTCGCCGACGAGGTGCGTCCGATGGCCAAGTCCCTGTCCGCCCGTCTCGGGCTGGAGCGGTTCGAGGACCGGCTGGTGCCGGCCAGCGACTTCACGGTCGACTTCCGCATCACCAGCGACTGGGGGTCCGGCTTCGGCAGCAGCGTGGCGGTTACCAACCTCGGGCCGGACCCGGTCAGCGGGTGGACCCTGGAGTTCGACTTCAACCGGTCGATCGACAGCATCTGGAACGCCCGGGTCGGCAGCCACGTCGGCGACCACTACGCCATCCGGGACGTGGGTTACAACAAGGACATCCCGGTCAACGGCACCGTCTCGTTCGGGTTCAACGGGTCGCCCGGGAACGTGACCGTCTTCCCGGCCAACTACAAGCTCAACGGCGTGCCGATGGGGACCACCCCGCCGACGCTGTCAGTCAACGACGTGCGGGCCACCGAGGGGGCCGCCGCGACCTTCACCGTCGGCCTGTCGCGGGCCAGCACCCGGACCGTCACCGCCCGCTACGCCACCGCCGCCGGGACGGCCACCGCCGCCGACTTCACCGCCGCCTCCGGCACCCTGACGTTCGCCCCCGGCGAGACCTCCAAGACGGTCCGGGTAACGACGACCGACGACACCCTGACGGAGGGCGACGAGACCTTCCGGCTCGTCCTGTCGGCCCCGACCGACGCCACCCTGGCCGACGACACCGGGGTCGGGACGATCGCCGACAACGACCCGCCCCCGGGCGGGGGCGGGATGTTCAACTACGGCGAAGCCCTCCAGAAGGCGCTGTTCTTTTACGAGGCCCAGCGGTCCGGCGACCTGCCGGCCGACTACCGGGTGAACTGGCGGGGCGACTCGGCCATGCGGGACGGGTCGGACGTGGGCGTGGACCTGACCGGCGGGTACTACGACGCCGGCGACCACGTCAAGTTCACCCTGCCGATGACCTCGTCGATGACCCTCCTGGCCTGGGGGCTGGTCCAGTACCCGGACGCCTACAACCGGTCGGGCCAGCTCGCCCGCATCCGCGAGGCCGTCCGCTGGGGGACCGACTGGATCATCAAGGCCCACCCGTCGCCGAACGTCTTTTACGGGCAGGTCGGCCGCGGCGACCTCGACCACGCCGTGTGGAACGCCCCGGAGCTGATGACCATGCCCCGACCGGCCTTCCGGCTCGACCCGTCCAAGCCCGGCAGCGAGGTGGCCGCCGAGGCCGCCGCCGCGCTGGCGGCCGCCAGCATCGCCTTCCGGACGGCCGACCCGACGTACTCGGCCACCCTCCTGCGGCACGCCCGCGAGCTGTACGCCTTCGCCGACACCTACCGGGGCAAGTACTCGGACAGCATCCCGGACGCCGCCGGCTACTACAACTCGTACTCCGGGTACGACGACGAACTCGTCTGGGGGGCCGCCTGGCTGTACAAGGCGACCGGCGAGGCGTCGTACCTGAGCAAGGCCGAGACGCTCTACGCCGCCCGGTTCGCCGGCCAGACGATGACCTGGACCCACTCCTGGGACGACAAGCGGTACGGGTCGGCCATCCTGCTCGCCGGGCTGACCGGCAAGGCCGGCTACCGGACCGACGCCGAGCGCTACCTGGACTACTGGTCGGTGGGCATCGACGGCGGGGCGACCCGGATCGCCTACACCCCCGGCGGGCTGGCCTTCCTCAACGGCTGGGGGTCGCTCCGGTACGCCTCGACCACCGCCTTCATGGCCCTACTCTACGGCGACACCGTCCGCGACCCCGACGGCCGCTACCGCGACTTCGCCGCCCGGCAGATCAACTACATCCTCGGCAACAACCCGCGGAATTCGAGCTACATGGTCGGGTTCGGCAACAACCCCCCGAAGAACCCGCACCACCGGGCGGCCAGCGGGGTGTGGGACGGGAACGTCTCCAACCCCGCCCCGAACCGGCACACCCTCTACGGGGCGTTGGTCGGCGGGCCGGAGTCGGCCAGCGACACCAACTACCACGACGACCGGGCCGACTACATCAGCAACGAGGTGGCCCTGGACTACAACGCCGGGTTCACCGGGGCCCTGGCCCGGCTGTACGACCTGTTCGGCGGCACCCCGCTGGCGGAAATCCCGCGGGAAATCCCGACCGACGAGTTCTTCGTCGAGGCCAGCATCAACCAGCAGGGGCCGACGTTCACCGAGGTCCGGGCCCTGGTCAACAACCGGTCGGCCTGGCCGGCCCGGGCCAGCACCAACCTGTCGTTCCGCTACTTCATGGACCTGTCGGAGGTGTACGCGGCCGGGTTCACCGCGGCCGACATCACCGTCCGGTCGTACTACTCGGAGGGGGCCACCATCGGCCCGCTGACGGCCTGGGACGCGGAGAAGCGGCTCTACTACGTCGAGGTGTCGTTCGCCGGCCGGACGATCGTGCCGGGGGCCGGGACGTACCGCCGCGAGGCCCAGCTCCGGGTCGGGCTGCGGGACGGGCTGCCGGCCGCGGCCTGGGACCCGGGGAACGACTGGTCGTACCAGGGGCTGCCGGCCGGCCGCGACGCGCTAACGAAGTCGGCGTACATCCCGGTGTACGAGGGGGCGGCGAAGCTGTACGGGGAGACGCCGACCGGGTTGCCGCTCCCGCCGTCCCCGATCCCGCCGGGGCCGGGCCCGGGCGTCGGCACCGTCGGCTTCCGGGTCCGGGACGACTGGGGGACGGGGTTCGTGGCCGAGATGACCATCACCAACACCGGCTCGTCCCCGATCACCGACTGGACGCTGGAGTTCGACTTCGACCGGGACATCACCTCGATCTGGAACGCGGTGATCGTCAGCCGGGTCGGCCGGCACTACGTCATCCGGCCGGCGTCGTGGACGGCGACCATCGCCCCCGGGGCGTCGATCACGTTCGGCTTCCAGGGCCGGACGGGGAACGTCACCCAGGGGCCGACCAACATCGTGCTCCGGTGACGGGCGGACGTGGTAGCGGCCCGCTGTAGCTGTAGGGTGTGTCGAGCGGCCCCGGAGGGGACGCGACGACGCACCACGCGGCCCCGGTGCGTCGTCGCGGGCGCGGGTTTTAACCCACCCCCCTGCGGGGGGGGGGGGCGGGCCCCCGCCCGCGG
>JAIEQN010000880.1 GCA_019747685.1 Gemmataceae bacterium | reverse complement strand
GGCCCGCTCGACACACCCTACTTGCTGCCGGGCGGCGGGTAGTTCTTGGCCGCGTCGTCCAGGACCAGCACCCAGTCGAGCAACTCGCCGGGGTCCGGCGGGGTGAACCGGCGGGTGCCGGCGTTCGGGAACTCGCCGATCGCCGTCGCCTTCCCGTCCCGCGGGTTGAACCACCACGCCTTCACCTTCGGGCCGGTAATCTTGTCCATCTTCACGGCGAACGGCCGGCCGACCGGGGCGTAGACCATCGCGAAGGTGCCGGCCTCGTCCCGGGTGGCGGCGAACCGCCGGGTCCCGGCCCCGGGCACCAACGTCGTGACCGTGTCGGGGACGATGATGCTGTCGTCGGGGATGCGGGAGAGGTACGGTCGCGACTCGACCAGCCGCCGGCCGTGTTGCATGTGGCCGGCCCCTGGCTCGTTCAGGGCCTCGGCCCAGGTCATCAGCGGGGCGTTAATCGGCTTGCGGTTCGTGTCGTACATCTGCCAGACGGAGTGATGCCCGTAGGTGTGCCCGCACGCCCCGGAGAACAGGTCCCAGTACAGCGGCCGGCGGACGTCCGCGGCGACCGAGTGGCCCAGCTCCTTCGCCTTGAACGAGACTGGGTGGCCCTCGTAGATCGGCTCGCCGTCCAGGACCGGCTTGGTCGGCGTTTTGGCGTAGTCGGCCGGGGTGGCGTCGTACCGGCCGGTGTACTCGGCCTGGTGGCCGTTCTGCCGCATGTTGAAGTCGAGCCAGTCGTCAGCGTGGAACCAGGCCGACGAGCCGTTCCCGCCGGGCGGGTGGAAGGTGATGAGGTGGTTGCCGCCGTCGCCCTGGCGGAGCCCCTTCGCCATCGCCCGGATGATCTCCTTGTGCCCCTCCGACTCGACCGGCCGGTCCCCGCCCAAAATCCAGATGACCGGGGCGTCCTTGTACCGCTTGCCCAGCCACTCGCCGTAGGCGGCGGCGTTCTCGGGGGTGAAGATTTCCGGCCCGCCGCCCCACTTCTTGTGCCACTTGTCGCCCCAGGTCGGCAACATGCCGACGGTCAGGCCCAGGTCGCCGGCCTTCTTCACGACCCAGTCGACGTGCTCGAAGTACTTCTCGTTCGGCTTCGCCGGGTCGTCGCCGACCAGCGGCGTCTGGCCGTAGGGGTTGGGGTCCTTCAGGCCGTCGAGTTCGGCCAGGACGACCGCCTGGATGACGGTGAAGCCCTTCGCGGCCCGGTCCTTCAGGTACTGCTCGGCCTGCTCGCGGTTCAGGCGGTGGAACAGCTCCCAGGCGGTGTCGCCGAGGTAGAAGAACGGCTTCCCGTCGGCGGTGACGAGGTAGCGCTTGTTGTCGCTGACCTTCAGCCGGGGCGGGTCGGCGGCCGCCGGGGTTGCGGCGGCGAGGGCGAGTGCGAGGGAGAGGAGGCGGGTCATGCCGGCTCCGGGGGGTCGGGGCGGGGGCTTACCCGCACAACCTACCAGCCGGCCGGGCGGGGTGGTAGTGTCCGGCCGAAGATCGGGCCTGTCGGGGCGGGGGCGGATTCGTAGGGTGGGTCACAGGCGGCCCCCGGGCTGCCGGGTCGCCCCTCACGGAGAGCCGTCATGATCCGGTTTGCTGCCGCCGCCGTCGCCGCCGGGCTGGTCGCCGCCGCGGCCCCGGCCCAGGACTGGGCCAAGGCCCGGCTGGAGAAGTCGCCCCGCCACCTGGAGTACGTCAAGCTCAAGGTCGGGAACCGGGAGGTGACGAACCTCGTCGCCTACCCGGAGGTGAAGGACAAGGCCCCGGCGGTCGTCGTTATCCACGAAATCTTCGGGCTGGCCGACTGGCCGAAGCTGGTGTGCGACCAGCTCGCCGAGAAGGGGTTCATCGCCGTCGCCCCGGACTTCCTGAGCGGGGCCGGGCCGGACGGCGGGGGGACCGACAAGCTCCCCCGGGACGGGGTGATGAAGGCCATCCGGGACCTCCCGCCGGACCAGATCACGGCCGACCTGAACGCGGCGGTCGAGTACGCCGGCAAGCTGCCGGCGTGTAACGGCAAGGTCGGGGTGGCCGGGTTCTGCTGGGGCGGGGGTCAGGCCCTACGGTTCGCCACCAACAACAAGGACATCAAGGCGGCGTTCGTGTTCTACGGGGCGGCCCCGCTATCCGAGGACGACGTGAAGCGGGTCGCCTGCCCGGTGTACGGGTTCTACGGGGAGAACGACGCCCGGATCAACACCACCATCGAGAAGACGAAGGAGCAGATGAAGGCGGCCGGGAAGACCTACGAGCCGGTCATCTACCCCGGGGCCGGGCACGGGTTCCTGCGGGCCGGGGACGCACCGGACAGCGACCCGGGCAACAAGAAGTCCGCGGACGACTACGCCGCCAACAAGAAGGCCAAGGAGGAGGCGTGGGCCCGGTGGGTCGGGCTGCTGAAGAAGATGTGACCGACGCCCCCGACCTGGGGCCGTCACCCCCAGGTGCGTTCACCCCGGTCGTCCGATGAAGACCGTCCTCTGCTACGGCGACTCGAACACCTGGGGGTACGAGCCGGGGACGGCCCGGCGGCATCCCCGGGACGTGCGCTGGCCGGGCGTCGCGGCCGCCGCCCTCGGCGACGGGTTCCACCTGATCGAGGAAGGGCTGAACGCCCGCACCACCGTCCTCGACGACCCGACCCGGCCGGGCCGCAACGGGCTGGTGTACCTCCGCCCGTGCCTCGACTCGCACGCCCCGCTCGACCTCGTCGTGCTGATGCTCGGGACGAACGACCTGAAGCACCGGTTCGGGCTGGGGGCCTACGACATCGCGGCCAACGCCGCGATGCTCATCGCGACGGTCCAGCAGACCCCGTGCGGCGTGGGCGGCGTCGCGCCGCCGGTACTGCTGGTGTCGCCGCCGGCGATCGGCACACTGTCCGGGCTGGCCGACCTGTTCGCCGGGGCCGGTCCGAAGTCGCGGGAACTGGCCCGGCACTACAAGACCTTCGCCGACCAAGCCGGCTGCCGGTTCCTGGACGCGGCGGCGGTCGCCGAGGCCGACCCGGCCGACGGCGTCCACCTCAGCGCCGCCGCCCACGCGGCCCTGGGGAAGGCCATCGCCGGGATGATCCGCGACATGCTGTAACCGAGCACAGGCCGGGAGGCCTGTGCCACCGGAACAGGCTTTGGTGGCACAGGCCTCCCGGCCTGTGCGGGAGCAACCGGTGCAAGCCCTGGCCGACGCGATCCGGAGCCGGAACGCCCTGCTGTTCGTCGGGGCCGGGGTGTCGATGAACCTCGGGGTCCCGTCCTGGGCCGAGCTGACCGCCCACATCGCCGAGCGGCTCGGGTACGACCCCCAGGAGTTCGCCGCCCTCGGCGACGACCAGACCCTGGCCGAGTACTACGCCCTCCAGACCGGGTCGATCGGCCCGCTGCGGAGCTGGATGGACGTGGAGTGGCACCGGGACGCGGCCGACAAGGTGGCCAAGTCGGAGGTCCACCGGCTGATCGTCCGGCTCGGCTTCCCCGTCATCTACACCACCAACTACGACCGGTATCTGGAGCTGGCCCACGAGGCCCACGGGGCGGCGTACACCAAGGTGGCGAACATCGGGGAGCTGGCCGCCGTCCCGCCCGGGGCTACGCAAATCGTGAAGTTCCACGGCGACTTCGAGGACGACGGGTCGATCGTGCTGACCGAGTCGAGCCAGTTCGACCGGCTGGCCCTGGAGAGCCCGCTCGACCTGAAGCTGCGGGCCGACCTGCTCGGCCGGGCCGCCCTGTTCATCGGCTACAGCTTCTCCGACGTGAGCATCCGCTACCTGCTGTACCGGCTGCACCGGCTGTGGGAGGCGTCGGCCTACGCCCGGGTCCGGCCGAAGGTGTACGTCTTCCTCGGCCGGCCGAACCCGGTCCAGGCCCGGGTCCTGGCCGGGTGGGGGATCATCCCGCTGTTCTCGGAGAGCGAGGACATCGGCGAGGGGCTGCGGCAGATGCTGGCGGAACTGCTGAAGGAGGTCCACCGCGGCGGCGGGGAGGACCAGCCGGACACGCCCGGCGAGCCGGAGAAGCCGGCCCCGAGGCGGAAGGGGCGGAGGCGGAAGTGAAGGTGGGAAGGCGACCGGATGTCGGGCGAGCCGTGAGCGTGAGGCGAGCCGGGAGCGTGAGCGACCGGAGCTTGCTTCTCCGGTCGCTCACGCTCCCGGCTCGCCAGGGAGGCACTGCGCGGCCCTACGACACGGCTTCGGCCGGCTCGTTGTGGGCCACCTCCAACACCCGCATCAGCCGCCGCCGTTGGGCCTCGACATCGACCCCGGCGGCCGACGCCATCAGCGACTCCACGAACCCGAGCCGGAACCGCCGGAGCCGGTGGTACAGCCCGACCCGCTCCTCGGGCTTCATCCCCCGGGCCAGCTCGACCAGCCGGGCGTCCGGGGTGCGGAGGACGGCCCGGAAATCGGTCCGGCCGTCGGGCGTGCGGAAAGACCGGGCCAGGCTGGGCGGCAGGTCGAACACGGCGGCCTCCGGCGGGATGAGAAGTCCCTGGCAGCCGCTGCAACCCCCGTGCCGGTCCGTTGACCCGGCCGACGGGTCGGCGTATTCTGGTCACTCCCGCCCGGCCGGAGCGACCCCGTGAAGCCGCCGTTCACCCCGGCCGTCCTGCTCGCCCTCGCCGCCTCACCGGTCGCCTTCGGGCAGGACAAGCCGGCCCCGACCGTCCAGGTCCAGGGCGGGCTGCCGGCCGGCGCCCGGTCGTCCGTCACCGAGGCCCCCGGCGTCCTCCGGTTCACCGTCACCAACTTCACCGCCGAGGACCGCGGCGCCCGGGTGGTGGTCTTCTACGCCGCCCGGCCGGACGTGCAGTTCGCCCGCGACGTGTGGGTCGCGGCCCGGTCGGCGGTGGCCGTCTGGGTGCCGGTCGGGCCGGCCCCGTCCGGGCCGCCGGAGAACCTCAGCCGGGAGCTGAAGGTCCTCCTGTACGACCAAGCCGGCGGCGGGGGCCGGCAGCTCCTCCCGCCGGGGGACGACGGCCGGGTGCGGGGCCGGCTCGTCCCGTACTGCCGGCCGGAGCCGTCCACGGTCGTCCTGGCCGACACCGTCGAGGAGGGCAGCCCGCAGACCGGGCCGGCGGTGCTGCTGGCCCGGGCGGCCCGGCTGGCGGTCGGCCTGTCGCCGGGCG
>JAIEQN010000865.1 GCA_019747685.1 Gemmataceae bacterium | reverse complement strand
GGCGGCCGGCTCCGGCGGGTCGGGGAGCCAGTCCCGGGAGTCGGCCGGGATGGTCAGCGGGCGGGCGCCCCCGGGGCAGACGGACGGCCGGCCGGCCCGGATCGGCGGGGCCGCCAGGATGCGGCCGCAGGCGGGGTTCGGGCAGCGGTAGCGGAACATGGCGGCCTCGGGGCGACGGCGACCCACGGTCGCTCATCGGCCGGGCGGTCGTGCGGGCCTCACACAAACACGGCAACCCCCGTACCGGGGGTCGTGAAACAGTACCGGAAACCGGCCCGAACCGTCAACCCAAAGCCAGGTGAGCCGGGAGCGAGCGGAGTGTTCTCCGGGGACGCGAGCGACCGGGGGCGCGGCCCGGGGTCGTGTGCGCGGGCGAGCCGGGAGCGTGAGCGACCGGAGTTTTCAGACCTCCGGTCGCTCACGCTCCCGGCCCGACCCGACTGGCCGTCAGTCCCCGTGCTTGCGGCGGAGCCGTGGCGACAGCCGCAGAATCCACTGCACCCGCTCGAACTGGTCGAGCCAGTCCTGGACCACCTGGGCGTGGACCGGGTCGTTGCCCAGCCCGAGGCCGGTGGCGCACGTGTCCCCGGTCAGCCGGCCGGCGAGCTGCCGGTAGCGGGCCAGGGTCCGCTCGCCGTACCGGGCGACCTCAAACCCGTCCTCCGAGAAGAACACGGCCACCGGCACCCGGTCGCCGCCGTTGATCTGCAACGCCCGCTGCACGTCCGGGTGGTCGTCCCGGTCGAGGTAGCGGACCTTCAGGACCGGGGCGGCCTCGGCGAACCGGTCGAACGCCGGGCACTGGCCGGCGCAGTCGCCGCACCAGGCCCCGGCCAGGACGAGGACGTTGGTTTCCCGGGTGAACTTGGCCAGGAGTTGCCTCTGGGCGTCGGTGAGGGTGACGGCCGCCTTGGCCCCCTCCCACCGGGTGCGGTCGGACGGGGTGCCGTACTTGGCCAGGAAGTCGGCCAGCGGCAGGGCGTGGGTGAACTTGTCGAACAGGTTCATGGGATCGGCTGTTGTAGTTCTTGTAGGGTGTGTCGAGCGGCCCCGCAGGGGACGCGACGACGCACCGGGGGTCGCGTGGTGCGTCGTGGACCGCGGACGGGCCGCTCGACACACCCTACAGGGGTCTACCGCGGACCGACACGGGGTTTGCACCCTGGGCCTCCGAACGGGTCACGGCTTCTTCGGCTCGTCCTTCTTCGGCGGTTCCTTCTTCGGCTCGATGATCTCGATCGTCACCGGCGGCGGCGTGACCGCGTAGTCCTTGCCGCCGGCCTTCCCCGTTGCCCGGATGACCACCTGCCCCGGGCCGGCCGCCGCGTTCGGGGCCGCCGTCACGGCGATGTCGCCGGTCCCTTGCCCCTTCCCGGCCGGCTTCGGGGCAGCCGCCGTCACGTTGGCCGGCGCGAACAGCGGGGCGAAGCCGACATCGCCGTCGGACCCGGCCGCCCGGGTCACGGTGGCGACGATCTTCCCGGACTTGCCCTTCTCGACCGCCACCGGATCAGCCGCCAGCGCCACCCCGAACGGCGGCTTCTCGACCACCCCCAGCACGCACCCGGTCAGCAGCTCCGGCGGCGGGTTCGGCAGCCCGCCGAAGCCGACCTTCACGACCTCGGAGATCGTCCCGAACCGCTCGACCAACTGGCCGCCCGCGGTAATCGTCGCCTTGACCTGGAACGGGTACGCCCCGGGCCTGGCCCACTCCTTCACCCAGACCGGGACGAACGCCTGGGTCTGCCCGGCCGGGACGACCACCCGCCCGGACAGGGCGTCGCTCCCGACGACGTTCAACTCCACCGACCCGGCGTACCCGTTCAGCCGGTTCACCGTGGCGACCGCGACCGCCGTGCCGCCCCCGGCCGGGGCCTCGTACCGGTCCAGGGCCAGGCTCACGTCCACGTCCGGGCCGACCGGCTTGACCCCGAGGTGGTAGACCTCGTGCGGCCCGTGCAGGTAGTTCAGGTGTTCGCAGGCGATGGTGTAGTCGCCGTCGGCCGGGGGGGTGAACTCGACCCGGGCCGGGACCTTCTGGGGGTCGCTCTTGGCCGCCTCCACCCCCTTCCCGTCAAGTACCTTGACCAACACCTCGGTCGGGGCGTTGAGTTCGTAGGTCTGGACCAAGACGGCCAGCTTCTGCCCCTTCTTCCCGGCGACGACGAAATGGTCGAGGTCGTTCTTGGCCCCGAACCGGGCCGACACCCCGCCCGGGACCGGCACCCGGTTGGCCTTCCCCGGCTCGTTGTTCGGCTCCACTTCCACCGACTGGGCTTCGTCCGTCAGCCGCACCGCGACCGGCCAGCCGGAGGTGCCCGTGGACCGCTTGGGGACGACGTTCACGGCCAGCACCGCCGGGTCGGTCGGGGCCGCGACCGCCACCGGCGGGATGTCGTCGGCCCCCGGCCCGGCGAACCCGACGGACGTGTCCCGACCCCGCTGGACCATCAGCGGGAAGGCGGTCGTAGCCCCTGGGAACTCGCCGACCCGGAGCCGGTAGAAGAAGTCCGGCCCGCCCCGGTACGTCGTGTCCCGGACCTCGACGATGATGTCGGCGTCGTCCTTGAACGTGTGGACCAGCCGGCAGTCGCCCTGCAGCCCCGGGGTGTCGTCCGCGTACAGGTCGATCAGCTCCCGCTTCGACTTGGCGTCGTGCAGGACGACGATCGGGTCGAGCGGCGACCCGGCCCGGCGGGCGACCACCTCGAACGTCAGCCGCCGCCCGGCCGGGACCTTCACCCGGAAGTAGTCCGACGCCTCCGGGTCGGTCCGCCCGCCGACCGAACACCCGAGGGGGATGTCCTGGGGCGTATCTTTCGACTTGCTGGCCTCGGTCTCGGCCACGCCGTCGAGGTCGTCCACGAGGAACGGCCGGAGGTTCGACACCCCGGCGGCGGTCGCCACCCGCAGCGGGTAGAGGCCGACCGGCACGTCCGGCGGAAGTTCGAACTTCACCTTCAGTTGGGCCGGGTCTGGCTTCGCGGCCGAGACGACCGTGGCCTTGCCCGGACAGCCGAGGCAGACGCCGAGCGGGTCGGCGAGGTTGGTGCCGGGCAGGACGAGTTCGACGGCCCCGCCCCGCTTCATGCCGAGAACGGCCGGGGTAGTCAGGGTCGGGGCTTGCGGGGCCGGCGGGACGGTCAGCGGTTTCGGCTGGCCGTGGGCGGTCGGGGGGCGGCCGCCGGCCAGGACGACCAGCAACCCGAGGCCGAACCCGAGAGACGTGATGGGGATGGGGTGGCGGGACACGGCGGCCTCGGCGGACGGGCGGTGGGGTGGGAGTGCCGCCGATGATACATCATCCGGGCCGCCGCGGCGAGGAGGGAATCGGTCTGACGTTGTTTCTTCCGGTCGGGTGATTTGGTTCGGACGTGGGGTGGGGAGGTGGACCGGAACCAATGAGAGCGGGCCCGGCCGGTATACTGACCCCCCCTCCTTCCAACCCGGGACGCCCCGATGACGCCGCCGGTGAACACTTACGACGAGATGCCGTACGACAGCCACCCGTACGCGCAGACCCACCCGAGCCGGCTGGCGGTCATCGCCACCCTGTTCGGGCTCTCCCCGCCGCCGGTCGAGACGGCCCGGGTGCTGGAGCTGGGGGCGGCCGCCGGCGGGAACATCATCCCGGTCGGCGAGGCGTTCCCCCGGGCCCGGCTGGTCGGGGTGGACAACTCGGCCCGGCAGGTCGAGGACGGCCGGAAGTGGGTCGCCGCGGCCGGGGTCGGGAACGTCGAGCTGAAGCTGGCCAGCATCCTCGACATCGACGCCGGCTACGGCGAGTTCGACTACGTCATCGCCCACGGGGTCTTTAGCTGGGTGCCGACGGAGGTGCGGGAGAAAATCCTCGACGTGTGCGCCAAGCACCTGGCCCCGAACGGGGTGGCCTACGTCAGCTACAACACCTACCCCGGGTGGCACATGCGGGGGATGATCCGGGACATGATGCAGTACCACTCCCGGCGGTTCGCCGCCCCGAAGGAGCAGATCGGCCAGGCCCGGGCGCTGCTCGACTTCCTGGCCTCGTCGTGCCGCCAGGAGGGGCCGTACCCGGCCCTGCTCAAGAGCGAGCTGGAGAGCGTCAAGAACCAGGCCGACCACTACCTGTACCACGAGCACCTGGAGCAGGTCAACGACCCGGTCTACTTCCACCAGTTCGTGGAGATGGCCGGCCGGCACGGGCTGCGGTTTTTGGGCGAGGCCCGGGTGGGGACGATGGTCACCGGGAACTTCGGCCCGGACGTGGAGAAGGCCCTGAAGCGGGTCGCCACCGACCAGATCCAGACCGAACAGTACATGGACTTCCTCCGCAACCGGATGTTCCGGGAGACCCTCCTGGTCCACCGTGACCGGGTGCCGAACTGGACGATCAAGCCGGAGAGCATCCACGGGCTGCACGTCGCCTCGTCCGGCAAGCCGGTCGGCCCCGGCGAGCCGGACATCACCTCCGAGGCGACGGTCCAGTACAAGACCCGGACCGGGATGACCCTGTCGACCGGCCGGCCGCTGTTGAAGGCGGCGATGGCGGTGCTCGGCCGGCGGTGGCCGGAGACGGTGCCGTTCGCCGAACTGCTGCGGGAGGCCCGCGGACTGCTGGGCGGCCCGGCCGACCCGGCCGACGCCCAGAACCTGGCCCTCGGGCTGACCAACACCTACATCTCGTCCGACCTGGTCGAGCTGCACGCCGCCCCGGTCCTCTTCGCCCGGACGCCGGGGGAGAAGCCGGAGGCCGTCCGGTCGGCCCGGGTGCGGGTGGCCGACGGCGGCAAGGCCGTCGCCAACCGCCGGCACGAGCTGGTCAAGCTGACCGACCTGGACCTGCGGCTGGTGCCGCTGTTGGACGGCACCCGGACCCGGCCGGAGCTGATCGAGGCGCTGACGGCGAAGGCCCTGGCCGGGGAGCTGCACGTCCAGCGGGACGGCAAGCCGCTGGCCGCCGCCGAGGACATCCGGGCGGCCCTAACGGCGGTGCTCGACCAGGCCCTGAAAAACTTGGCCAGTCAGGCCCTGCTGGTGAACTAGTCGGTCATCACTTTTGAGGTGCGGGGTAGAGTCGCCGGAGCTTGACCCGGGCGTCGGCGGTCGTGAACCGCC
>JAIEQN010000007.1 GCA_019747685.1 Gemmataceae bacterium | reverse complement strand
GGTAAGGGTGAAATGGTGCGGGGCCTCGGCCCTTAATGTAAGAGCGCACCAGCGGCCGGGTGACCGGCCGGCTCGGCAAACCTCACCCGGAGCAAGGCCAAGCAGGGGACAGGACCGGCCCGGTCCGTTACGATCCCCGGGTGTGCCGCTCGACCCCCCGGGCGACCGGGGGGCTAGATAAATGACCGTCGCCGTCGGGGTCGCAAGGCCCCGGCGGGACAAAACCCGGCTTACAGGCCGGCCGGCCGACCCAGCCGGGCCCGCAAATCCGCCAACGCCGCCCCGCCCGGACTCGTTAGATCGTCCGGGCGGGGCGGTATCCCTTCCCGGAAGCAATTTGGCCGCGGCCGCCCGCCCGGCGGATTCCCCGACGGGAGGGCCGCTCGGACTGGCACGGCGGGTGCAGAGAGTCACCCCGAGTCGGCCGCCCGCGGCTCCTAACCAAGAGGTCCCACCCATGAAACGGTTCGTGCTCGCCGCCGCCCTGGCCGTCGGGTCGCTCGGGTTCGCCGGGACGGCCGACGCCCAGTTCTACTACAACTACAACACGGTCAACCCGTACAACGGCAGCATCATCAACAACCGCGGGTTCACCACCCCGTTCGCCGCCCAGGCGTACCGGAGCTACTACAACCCGTGGACCGGGGCGACCGGCGGGGCCGGGTCCTACCAGAACGTCTGGGGCACCAACCTCTACCGGTCCCAGGGGTACAACCCGTACTTCGGCCGGGGGTACAGCGCCGGGTCGTACTACCCCGGGTTCGGGGTCAGCCCGCTCTACGGCAACTACTACCGGTACCGGTGGTAAGCGGCCGGCCGGCAAACCGACAGCCGAGTGCGGCCGGGGGGTACACCTCCGGCCGCCGTGCTTTTCCAACCGGCACCGGATGAGTTCGGCCCCGACACACACCCCGCGCAAAACACATCCGGTCCGGACCGAACAAATCTTGGTTGGAATGATGTCCGCCTGGACTGTTCCACCCTAACCCGTTTGTAAACCGGCAGTTATTACCTCCAGGAACTCCCGGGCCCGCTTCGCCAGGGCGTCCACCCTCTCGGGCTTGGTCGGCCGGGGCAGGAGCGGGGTGAAGATGTTTTCGCAGGCCAGGGGCATGTCCCGCCCGGTGAAGGCGACCGGGTGCAAGAGCCGGTAGTGGTCGATCTCGCCGAACCCGGGGCCGCAGTCCTCGTCCTTCGGCCAGTTCCGGTGGTCCTTGATGCAGAAGCTGCGGACCTCGCCGGCACACGTCTTGATGTCCGGGATCGGGTCCTTATCGAGGTAGTCCAGCACGTTCCCGGCGTCGTAGTTGACCTTGATGTTCGGGTGGTTCACCTCGCGGGTGATGGCGGCGCAGGCTTCGCCGGTGCCGGTTTCCCCGCCGTGCTGCTTGACCACCAGCGTCACGTTCTGGTCGGCGGCGACCGGGCCGAGCTTCCGGAGCCGGTCGAGCCAGACGGCCTTGTTGCCGCCCTTGGTGTGGCCGAAGGTCAACACCTGCGGCACGCCCGCCGCCCCGGCTTGCAGCAATCGGGCTTTCAACACCTCGAGCCCGTCCTTCGCCTCCGGGTAGACGGTGCTGAACATCATGACGGGTTCGAGGCCCATGTCGCGGCAGCGGCCGGCCAGCTCCTTCGCCTTCGCCGGCGGGGCGTCCGGGGCCACGACCGGCACCTCCTTGCCGTCCTCGCGGTGGGTGACGCCCCAGGCGACGTACCGGTAGCCCGCGGCCTTGATCCCCTCCAGCGCCCGAGCGAGCGGGAACGCCGAGTACGGTAGCGTCAAGCAGGCGATCTGGAACCGGGTCGGTTTCTTGTCCTGGGCGAGCCCCGGGCGTAAGCCCGGGGAGGTGAGCACGACGGCACCCGCGGCGAGGAACGTCCGGCGGTCCATGACGGCTCCGTCTTGTAGGGCCGGCTGTGCCGGCCAAGACCGAAGATGGCCGGCACAGCCGGCCCTACGAAAGGCCCAGGATCAGGTCCACGGCCCAGCAGCCGCGGACGTGGGTGAGGGCCGGGTCGCGGCAGTGGGCGAGCAGGTCGGCGTTGGTGCAGCCGGCGTCGTCGAGGGCGTCGGCCAGCACCGGCAGCCGGTCGAACGCCCGGTCGGCGTAGACGCCCCGGGCCAGGGCGACGACGGCGGAGGTCCGCCACTCCGGCTCGACCGCCACCGGCCGGAACGGGTTCCCGAAGATGTCGCGGACGATCGCGGCTTGGGCTTCTGCTTGCTCCCGCTCATGGTCGGCCCACCGCCCCGGCTTGAGCCTCAGCCCGGCGGGGGTCGTTTCGTAGTCGTCGGCATCGAACGGCTTGACGAGACGGCCGATACCCCGGGCGCGCAAGTCCGCCTCGGCCGCAGCCTCGTGTGCCCTACGGGCCAGGGCAGCCGCCACACACGCCTTCGCCGGCCCCCGGCGATGGGCGGTGGCCGGGTCCTTGCACCAACCGGCGTCGAGGGCCTGCTGCCGAGCGAGCTTGCGCTCGGCGGGGGTTGCCAGCCCGTCGGCCAAACGCTCCGCCACGTCCAGGGCGGCCACCGTTTCGGCGACGAGTAAGTTGTGGTGCCGCCGGCAGCAGTCGCACGCGAACAGCCGCAGCTTCCGCTCACTCGCCCGGTCGCGCAGAAACTCCAACATCGAGGGCGGGTCGGCGCACGTCAGCCAGTCGGCCTCGGTCATGGCATCTCACCCGGCGACGGCCAGCCGGGCGGCGGTCGCCCGCCGCCGCTGGCGGTAGTACTTCAGCCCCGGGACGAAGAACGACACCGCCGACACCACCCCGAACATCAGGTGGGCCACCGCCGGGAACAGGGCCATCAGGCACGCCACCGCGAAGTTCGCCAGCCCCCACAGGTAGAACTGCCCGGACAGGATGCCGGCCTTGAACACCATCACCATCCCGGCCGCCACCGCAATCGCCGGCGACAGCGCCAGCGCCGGCAACCCGGCCAACACCTCGATCACGAACATGGCAATGCTGGCCAAGACACCCGCCGCCCAGGCGTGGGCGATCTGCCGCTCCACGAACAGCACCGGCCCGGCCCGCCGCCGGAGCTTCCACAGGATCGACCCCCAGGTCACCAGCCCGACCGTCCAGACGGCCAGGTACGCCCAGTGGCTCGTCACCTGCTCCCAGCTCATCACCTGGGTGAGGAAGCACAGGAGGAAAATCATCAGGCTGTGCCACATCCACAGCTTGCCCCAGTTCTCCAGCACGTCGGCGTGGTGGGTCTCGCGGAACACCCGGGCCAAGAGGAACCGCAGCCCGCTCGGCTGGGCCGAGACCGGCTCGCCGGCGGCGAACGCCTCCAGGTCGGCGGCCAGTTCCGCGGCCGCGGCGTACCGCAGGTCCACCGGCTTCTGGAGGCACTTCAGGCAGATGAGTTCCAGGTCGCGGGGGACGGTCGGGTTCAGGTCCCGGGGGCGGACCGGTTCTTGCTCCAGCACCAGCAGCAGCGTGTCGACCGGGTTGGCGACCTGGAACGGCGGGCGGCCGGTCAGCAGTTCATAAAGGATGGCCCCGAGCGAGTACACGTCGGCCGCCGGGGTCAGGTCCTTCCGCCCGCCGGCCTGTTCGGGGGCCATGTAGCTCGGCGTCCCGACCACCGCCCCGGTGCTGGTGAAGGTGGCCGCGTTGTCGAGCCGCTTGGCCAGCCCGAAGTCGGTCACTTTCGGAATTGCGGTATGCGGATTTCGGATTGCGGAATCAGGGAGTTCGGTCTTCCATTCCGCATTCCGCATTCCGCATTCCGCATTTCCCAACAGGATGTTCGACGGCTTCAGGTCGCGGTGGAGGATGCCGTGCTGGTGGGCGTGTTCGACGGCCCGGGCGATGACGGCCACCAACCGGGCGGCCTCGCGGGGCGGTAGCGGGCCGTCGGCGACCCGCTGGGCCAGGGTCCGGCCGCCGACGAACTCCATGCAGATGTACGCCCGCCCGCCGACCGCCCCGACCTCGTACACGGTCACGATGTTCGGGTGCTTGAGCCGGGCGGCGGCCTCGGCCTCGGCCTTAAAGCGCGCCCGGTCGTCGGCCGTGGCCAGCGACGCCTCGCGGATCATCTTCAGGGCGACGACCCGGTTCAGGCTCTTCTGCCGGGCCTGGTAGACGACCCCCATCCCGCCCCGGCCGACCTCCTCCAGAATCTGGAAGTCGCCGAACTCCAGTGGCGGGGCCGGCGGGGTGTGATCGGCGGCCGGGGCGGGGAGGCGGGACGGGGCCGGGTCGTACCGGCCGGTCCGGGGCGGGGTGAACCCGGGCTCCCGGGCCAGCCCGGCGAGCTGGGCGACGGCCCACAACTCCCGCAGCTCCGGGCCGAGGTCCGGGTCGGACGCGGCGGCCGCGTCGATGTCGGGGAGGCGGCCGGCCCGCTGGTCGGCGGCGAGCCGGTCGATCAGCCCGGCCAGGCGGTCGTCGCGGTCGGTCGCGGTCATGGGGGACCCGGGCCTGTCGGCCCGGGCTCTGTTGTGTCGGGCCTTTAGCCCTCCGACCCGTCCCGAGGGCCGAAGGCCCGCGACATCGTAGCCCGGGCCGAAAGGCCCGGGTCAGGAGTCCGTCAGCGCCGCGGCGTACTCGGCCAGGGCGTCGCCGGCCGTGTCGGCGAAGTCGTCGGCCCCGTCGATGTCGAGCTGGATGAACCCGAACGGCTCCCGCGGGTCGATCCGGACCACGATGTCCACCCAGTACGCCCCGAGCTGGTACGTCAGCCAGCCGGCCTCCAGCGGCTCGAAGCTGGCGTCCGGGACGCCGAATAGCACGGTCGTCTCCGGCCGCTCCGGGCGGACCAGCCGGGCGACCGATCGGACCGTTTCTTTGAGGACGGGGTAGATGTCTTCCGGCGGCGGGACCAGCTCCCAGTCCCGGCCGGCCACCCGATAGTAGAGCATCCCCTCGCCCTCGCCGAACCGGACCTCCAGCCGCTCGGCCTTGTCCCGGATGGCGGTCAGGAGGACCGTGTGCAAGTACCGCCGGGGGGCCGGCTCGGCGAGCAGTTGGTCGGTCGATTCGTAGACGAGCAAGGGGAGGTTCTCGTAGGGTGGGTCCGGGCGGCCCGCCGGGGCCGCCGACCCACCGGGGAAATCGTGGTGGGTCGGCGGC
>JAIEQN010000162.1 GCA_019747685.1 Gemmataceae bacterium | reverse complement strand
CCCGCCGCCCCGGCCAAGAAGCTCCTGGAGATCAAGAGCGAGCTGGTCGGGACGTTCTACGCCCGCCCGGCCCCGGACAAGCCGGAGTTCGTCAAGGTCGGGTCGAGAGTCACCCCGGACACCACGGTCTGTCTGGTCATCGCCATGAAGGTGAACAACGAGATCAAGGCCGGGGTGTCCGGGACGATTGCCGAGGTGGTGGCCAGGAACGAGGACTTCGTCGACTTCGACGCCGTCCTGTTCCGGGTCGACCCGTCTTAGGAGTTTCGAGTTTAAGGTTTCGAGTTTCGAGTTCAGAACCGGGGGTCACGCCCATGGCCACCGTCCATCGGTTCGAGGAGTTGACGGCGTTCAAGAAGGCCCGGGAGCTGAACCGCCGGGTCTACCGGGTGACCCGGGACGGCCCGCTGGCGAAGGACTACGGGTTGTGCGACCAGCTCCGGCGGTCGTCGGTGTCGGTCATGTCGAACATCGCCGAGGGGTTCGAGCGGGGCGGCCGGAAGGAGTTCATCCAGTTCCTATCGACTGCCAAGGGTTCGGCCGGCGAACTCCGGGGCCAGTTGATCGCCGCCTACGACGCCCCGTTCCTCGACCAGGCGACGTTCGACGAGTTGTACGCCTTGGCCGAGGAGGTCGGCCGGGTGATCGCCGGGCTGATGAAGTACCTCCAGTCGAGCGACATCGCCGGCCCGAAGTACCTCGGGTCCGGGCGTTAAACTCGAAACGTTAAACTCGAAACTCGAAACTCCCCGATGTTTCAGCGGATTCTGGTGGCCAACCGGGGGGAGATCGCCCTGCGGGTGATCCGGGCCTGCCGGGACCTCGGGGTCGAGGTGGCGGTGGTGTACTCGGAGGCCGACCGGGACGCCCCGTACCTGCGGCTGGCCGACCGGGCGGTCTGCATCGGCCCCGGGCCGGCCGGCCAGAGCTACCTGTACCCGCCCCGGATCATCGCCGCCGCCGAGGGGGTCGAGGCCGACGCCATCCACCCCGGGTACGGGTTCTTGAGCGAGAACGCCGCCTTCGCCCAGATGTGCCGGGACAACGGGTTCGAGTTCATCGGCCCGCCGGCCGAGGCGATGAACCGGCTCGGGAACAAGGACCGGGCCAAGGCCGTCGCCCGGGAGGCGAACGTCCCGACGGTGCCCGGCAGCGACGGGCTGGTCACGTCGGACGACCAGGCCCTGGCGTTCGCCCGGAAGGTCGGCTACCCGGTCCTCATCAAGGCGGCGGCCGGGGGCGGCGGGCGGGGGATGCGGCAAGCCTGGGACGACGCCGGGCTGGTGACCGGGCTGGCGGCGGCGAAGGCCGAGGCCGAGGCCGCGTTCAAGGACGGCAGCGTCTTCCTGGAGAAGTACCTGGAGCGGCCCCGGCACGTCGAGGTGCAACTGCTCGGCGACCGGCACGGCAACGTCGTCCACCTGTACGAGCGGGACTGTTCGCTCCAGCGGCGGCACCAGAAGCTGGTCGAGGAGTCGCCGGCCCCGAACCTGCCGGCCGAGGTCCGGGACGCGATGTGTGCGGCGGCCGTCCGGCTGGCGAAGGCCGCCGGGTACTACTCGGCCGGGACGTGCGAGTTCCTGGTGGACCGGGACCACAAGTTCTACTTCATCGAGGTGAACGCCCGGATTCAGGTCGAGCACCCGGTCACGGAATTGGTGACCGGGGTGGACCTGATCCGGGAGCAAATCCGGGTGGCGGCCGGGGAGGAGCTGCGGTTCGGGCAGGAGGAGATCAAGCACCGGGGGGCGGCGATCGAGGTCCGGGTGAACGCCGAGGACCCGGCCAAGGACTTCCGCCCCAGCCCGGGGACGATCACCACCTGGCGGCCGCCGGGCGGGCCGGGGGTCCGGTTCGACTCGCACGTCGTCACCGGGTACAAGGTGCCGCCGAACTACGACTCGATGGTGGGCAAGCTGTTGGTCCACCAGCCGACCCGGGCCGAGGCGTTCGCGGCGATGCGGCGGGCGCTGCGGGAGTTCGTGGTGGAGGGCGTCCACACGACGCTGCCGTTGCACCGGCAAATCTTCGACGACCCGGAGTTCGCCGCCGGCCGGGTCGACACCACCTACATCGAGCGGGAGTTCCTGCCCCGGCTGGGCAAGTGACGGCGGGAAAGGCGGGCACGCGGAAGACGCGGATTCGAGGACGCGGCGAACACGCGGATCGGAAATCAGATTTTGATTTGATCCGCGGGCATTCGCGCCGAAGTCCGCGTCATCCGCGTGCCCGCCGTTGCTTGACTTCGCCATCCTTTCTTGACTTCCGGCCGGCCGGGGGCACAACGTCTGGGACACTCGTCCCGCTCCCCGAGGTGCACCCCATGCCCCGGTTCGCTCCGGCCGTCCTCGCCGCGCTCGCGGCCGCACCGCTCGCCCCCGCCGCCGGGCCGTACGACGGCCTGCTCGCCGCCGTCCCGCCGCAGGCCAACTGCCTCGTCCTGGTGGACGTGCGGGCGGCGTTCGCCAGCCCGCTGGCCCAGTCCGAGAAGTGGGCGGCCGATGTCACCTCCCGGTACAAGTCCGGGGTCGGGTTCGTCCCCCCGGACGCGGTCCGGCTGGCCATCGCCTCCCAGGTCAACCTGTCGGCCATGACCCGGTACTACCAGGTCGGGCTGGTGACCGTCGGCCAGCTCCCGTCGATGCGGAGCCTGGCCGAGCGGGAGGGCGGGTTCCTCAGCCAGTTGGCCGGGCAGACCGTCTGCCTGTCGCCCCGGGACGTGTACTTCGCCACCGTCAACTCCGACACCCAGGCGGCCGTCTACCCGGCCGACCGGCAGGCCACCGCCCGGTGGCTGGGGCACGCGACCGCCTCCAAGGGGCCGGCCCTGTCGCCGTACCTGAAGGCGGCCGCCGACGCGGCCGGCGGGCACACCGTCACCGTGGCCGTCGACCTGGCCGACGCCGTCGACCCCGGGCTGCTGCGGCTGAGCCTGGCGAACAGCCCGGTGGTCGTCCGGAGCAAGGGGCTGGACCTGGACGGGTTGGCCCGGCAGGTGGCGTCGGTGCGGGGGCTGACGTTCACCGCCGGCGTGACCGACAAGGTGGCCGGGGCCGTCCGGGTCGACTTCGCCGCCGACCCGTCGCCGTACAAGGGCGTCCTCCGCGACCTGTTCCTGGAGCTGCTGGCCGACCAGGGTGCGATCATCCCGGGGGTCGAGGCCTGGGAGGCCCGGTACGAGGGGAACGCCATGACCCTGGCCGGGCCGCTGGACGGGGCCGACCTGCGGCGGGTGCTGTCGCTGTTCGACTTCCCCGGCACCCCCCCCGAGGCCGGGGACGCCCCGGCCAAGGTGTCGGTCACGGCCACCCGGCAGTACCTCGGGGCGGTCGACGCGATCCTGGCCGACGTCCGCAAGCTGAAGGACGGCCAGAAGTACGACAAGACGGCCACCTGGCAGGAGCAGGCGGCCGAGCAGATCGACCAACTGACCAAGCGGGGGGTCGACCCGGCGGCGGTGGAGGCGGCCCAGGGGGCGGCCGACCGGCTGCGGGCGATCGCCGGCAGCCTCCGGGGGGTGCCGATCGATGTCGAGAAGTTGAACAAGAAGGTGTACGCCTACGGGTACTCGCCCCCCCGGTGGCAGACCGGCTGGTGGGGGGCCAACCCGGGGTTCTTGCAGACCAACCTGCCGGAGATCCAGCAGCAGGTTGCCAAGGTGGTCGAGGACGACAAGCAGCGGCGGGCCGACCTGTGGGCCCAGATCGACCAGGGGCTGTCGGCCGCCCGGAACGCCCTGCGGGAGAAGTACAAGGAAAAATTCTAAGCGAGGACCCCTCCCCCCGGCCCCCTCCCCCACAGGGAGAGGGGGAGGAAGACAGGCGAGTGTCCGTCTTTCCCCCCTCTCCCTGTGGGGAGGGGGCTCCGGAGATGGCGCCTTTGGCATCGGTTGTGCCTGACGGGTGGGTCGGCCAGCCGGCGGCCGCGGCCGGGTTGGCGCCGTGCCCGCTCCCGCGGCGGAGACGTACACCCATGCCGAGCAAGAAGACCAAGCTGAAGAAGGCCACCGTGATCGGGGTGTTCGCCACCCGGTCGGAGGCCGAGGCGGCCCTGCGGGACCTGCGGGCCGCCGGGTTCACCGACGACCAACTCGGGCTGGTCGCCCGCAACGCCTCCGGGCAGATGGTGGACGAGGCCGGCGAGACCTACGCCGACGAGGGGGCGGTGGCCGGGGTGGTGGCCGGGGCCGGGGTCGGGGCCCTGGTCGGGCTGGGGGTGCTGGCCGGGGTAATCCCGGTCATCGGCCCGGCGATCGCCGGCGGCACCCTCGGGGTGATCCTGACCAACGCGGCCGGCGGGGCGGCCGCCCTGGGGATCGCCGGGGCGCTGATCGGCTGGGGCATCCCGGAGGAGGACGCCAAGTACTACGAGGCCGAGGTCAAGGCCGGCCGGTTCCTGGTGACGGTCGAGGCGGCCGACCGGAAGGACGAGGCCTGGGCGATCCTGCACAAGCACGGCGGGTACAGCAAGACCCAGGCGGCCGAGACGGCGGCGAAGGGCGGGAAGCGGATTGCCCGGGCGGCCGCCGACAGCGGGGCCACGTCCGGGAAGACGCTGCAACTGAAGGAAGAGCAGTTGAAGGTGAACAAGCGGCGGGTGAGCAAGGGTGAGGTGGAGGTCCGCAAGGAGGTCGTCACCGAGCAGAAGACGGTCACGGTGCCGGTCGAGCGGGAGGAGGTGGTGATCGAGCGGCGGCCGGCCCGGGGGCGGGCGACGGCGGCCGGCGGGTCCCTGAGGGCCGAGACGATCCGGGTTCCGGTCAGCGAGGAGCGGGTGAACGTCGAAAAAGAGACCGTGGTGACGGGCGAGGTCAGGATCGGCAAGCGGAAGGTGGCCGGCGACCGGACGGTGGCCGACGCGGTCCGCAAGGAGCAGCTCCGGGTCGAGGGGCAGGGGGCCGTTGAGGTAACGGGGGCCACCGAGACGACGACCGGCACCCGCCGGCGGAAGTAACGACGGACCGGGCGAGCGGGGGGCGTCAGCCCCCGCTCGCCGTTTTGTAGGGGGTGTGGGGGGGGGCCCCCCCCCGGCGGCCCCCCCCCCCAAAAAAAGACCCCCCACCCCGCGCGAGGCGG
>JAIEQN010000746.1 GCA_019747685.1 Gemmataceae bacterium | reverse complement strand
GAGTCCGTGTCCCGGTCCCGCAAGACCAGCGCGTCGACGTACGCCGGCGACCACACGTACCGGGCCGCGGTGTTGCTCCCGACCTTCTCCTCCAGCACCTGCCACTGGTCCGAATAGTACAGGTCGGTAGTCGTCCCGGACGCGGTCCCGCTGACCCGCCGGCCGAGCCCGTCGTAGGCCAGGGTCTCCAGGGTCGTCCCGCCGGAGTTCTTGACGGTGACCAGCCGGCCCCAGGCGTCGTAGACGTACCCCTTGCCGGTCTCGTCGGTGGTCAGATTGCCGTTCGCGTCGAATGTCGGGGTGGTCGCCCCGCTGACCGCCGTCACCTCGTTCTGCCTGTTCGCCGACCGGGTCTGGGTCGTCCCGTCGGAGACCACCGAGTCCCAGTTCCCGGCCGCGTCGTAGTCCCAGTCCTGGGCCCGGCTCGCGGCCCCGGTCAGCCCGGTCTTGGTCCCGTTGAGCGTCCCCCGGTCGAAGCTGGTCACCTGGCCCAGCCCGTCGTAGGCGTACAGCTCGCCGAACGCGGTGTTGACCAGGTTGTCCCGGTACAGCCGGTTCGAGTCCCGGTCGTACCCGTACCCGAACCGGTCCGTGGCGGTGCCGGAACTCGTCTTGATCCACCGCTGGTCGACCACCCGGCCGAACCGGTCGAGGCCGGCGTACTGGTCCCCGGCGTCCCCGTTGCTCTCGCCCGATTGTTTGACGTACGTCAGGTCCACCCCCGGCTGGGAGTGGGTCCGCCGCACCACCGTCTCCAGCCCCAGGTAGTCGTACCCCTCGACCGTCCCGGTCGTGTCGGACAGCGACGACAGCCGGCTGATATTGCTCGCCAGCCCGCTGGCGTAGTTGCTGGTGAGGACGTACCCGGACGGGTAAGTAACGGACGTGGGCCGGGAGTGATTCGCCCCGCCCGACATCTCCGAGTAGGCGTACTGCACCTTCGGGGTGCTGCCGGTGACCGCCCCGGAGTGCGACTGCCAGTCGGCGGTGAGCTGCCCGAGGCCGTTGTAGTCCCGCTTCACCTGGGCCACCACCGACCCGCCGGACGAGGCGGTGTAGGTGGTCACCTGGGAGGCGTTCCCCTGCCCGTCGTAGGCCGTCTCGAACCGCCGAACCGCCCCGTCCACCCCGCTCCCCAGGGTGGTGACGGCGTCCGCCGTCACCCGCCCGAGCACGTCGTAGGCGAGGGTGTGGACGGTCCCGTTCCGGTCGGTGCTGGTGGCCGTCTGGCCGAGGGCGTTGACCGTCACCGTCTCCTGCTGGGACGAGCTGGCCGCCCCGGTCGACGGGTCCGGCCACCGGACCGCCCCGACCACGTCGTTCGAGTTCACCCCGCTCCCCCCGCCCCCGTCCGTCACCCCGTACACCCACTGGGTCGTCTGCACCCCCCCGCCGGTCAGCTTGGCCGTCAGCGAGGTCCGCCCGGCCCCGTTGTAGGCGTACTCGGTGGTGAGGTCGTCCGCATCCGAGACCGTCCCGTTCACGTAGTTCCCGACGACCTTGGTGGTCCGCCCGAGGGCGTCGTAGGAGGTGCGGGTGACGACCGCCTTCGGGTCGGTCACGTCCTGCGGCCGGCCGGCCGCGTCGTAGGCCGTCGAGGTGACCAGCACGGTGTCCGACCGGGACGGGGCCGACCCCGGCCGGGTCCAGGCCGACCCGCCGTTGGTCCCCACGTCCGCGACCGCCGTCACCCGGTCGGCCCCGTCGTAGTAGTACCCCGCGTACGACACCCGGGCCTTCGGGGCGGTGGTGGCGTTGCCGAGCGCCCCGGTCGTCGTCTCGTCGTGGAACCGCTCCTTACTCGTGACCGACAGGACGTTCCCGGAGGCGTCGTAGGCCGTCGTCACCTGCTCGAGCACCGCGTCCCCGGTCAGGGTCGCGGCGTCCGAATACGCACTATCCCCGCCCCCGTCGGTGGTCGATACGGTCGTCGGCCGGCCGGCCCCGTCGTAGGCCGTCTTGGTCACCACCCCGCCCGGGGCCGACTGCTTGATCGCCAGCCCGCGGGGGTCGTACCAGGTGTCGGCCTTCAGGGTGTACGTCCCGACCGACCCGGACGACGGGTCGACCGAGAACGTCTCCGCCCGGTACACCCGCCCGGCCTCGTCGTAGCTGGTCGTGGACTGGGCCCGCAGGAGCGACGACGACGGGGCGTCCGGCACCCCGCTGGTGACCGTCACCGTCACCCCGTCGCCGTCGTACCGCCGGGCCTTCACCACCCGGCCGAGGTTGTCGTAGTCGAGGTAGGTGATCGGCCGGTTGACGGACGTGGACTCGCTCCCCTCGACCCCGGCCTTGGTCAACACCGCCCGGTCCCGCCAGTCGTACCACGTCTGGGTCACCCGGGAGGTGCCGGACAGCCCCGGGTAGTCGGTCGCCTTGGTCAGGGTCCCGTCCCCGGCCCCGCCCCCGTCGTACTCCCACTCCCGCACCTTCACCAGGTTGGTGTTCGCGGTGTTGGTCGGCGACCACGACCCACTCGTCGGGGTGTCGTCCGTCCCCACCCACTCGCTCGTCTGGCGCCCGAGGGCGTCGTACACCGCCCGGGTGATCGTCCCCTGGGGGGTGACCGACCGGTCGGCCCGGCCGCCGACATCGTACCCGGCCCGGGTGCGGTAGAAGTTCGTCCCCTCGGTCCCCAGCGAGGTCGAGGAGGAGTAGGTCAGCCCGGACAGGTCGAAGTAGGCGTCGGACTGGGTCACCTGCCCGGCCGGGTTGCGGTACGCCCGGGCCAGCGCCTGGACCGACCCGACCGACTCCCCGCCGGTCGGCCGGCCGCCGCTGGCCGCCGGGGTGGCCGACATGGTCAGGGCCTCGGTGTAGCCGTTCGACCAGTCGTCCCGGGCGAGGACCGTCGGCCCGGTCGTCGCCGTCCCGGTCCACCCCGGGTACTGCCGGACCTCGTGGCCGGGGTCGTTGTACACCGCGTAATCGACCCGCCCGTTCGGGGCGGTGAGCTTGGTCGTCCGCCCCAGCCCGTCCACCTCGTACGCAGTGGTCAGGTGCAGCCCGCCCCCGCTCGGGGTCGACCACCCGCTCGGCAGGCCGGTGAAGGTCGAGGTCTGGGTCGTGTCCACATCGGCGATGGCCTTCGACACCGCCCCGGTCGGCGGGTCGTAGGCGGCGTAGGACAGGAACCCGGCCCCGTCCTTGGCCCACGCCGGCCGCCCCCACACGTCGAAATACGTGGTCGACGTGACGCCGGTCCCAGACCCGTTTTGGCCGGTCGTCACCGCCGGCAGGGTGACCGCGTCGGACTGGACCCGGACCGTCCCGGAGAAGTGGGTGTAGGCGTGCGAGGTGGTGGCCGACCCGGTCCCGTTGTCGTTCCGGTAGACCGTCCGGTTGGCCACCGGGCTGAGCGTCGCCCCGCCGGCGGTCACCTGGAAGTACTGGGTCGAGGACAGGGTGACGGCCGTCCCCGTCTCCCCCTTCTTGACCTTGGCGTACTGCCGGTAGCCGGCCACCCCGCCGGCCGTGGACGACCCGGCGGTGGTGGACGAGTAGTAGTCGTACCCGGTGACCGGGCCGGCGGAGTCCGCCAGGTACGTGTAGTTCCCGCTGACGCTCTGCAGGAGGTCCGGGTACGTGTCGTTTTGTCCGGTCACCGCCGCCGGCGGGGCGGACAGGACCACCCGCCCCTTGCCGTCGTACTGGGTGAACCACCGCCAGGTCGTCCCGCCCCCGGCCACCGCCACCAGCATCGGCTCGGCGTAGGCGTTGGTGTACACCGTCGCCGTGGTCCCGTCCGGCCGGGCCTCGACCGTCTTGGTGTCCCAGACGTTGTACCCGGGGTTCGACCCGCTGGCCGAGTAGGTGTAGGTGAAGGTGCCGATCCCCGCGGGGGAGGCCCCGTCCGCCCCGGCCCCGGCCAGGTCGGCCCGGGTGACCCGGTGGGAGGTCGGGTCGTACCGGAACGCCCGGTCGGCGTACGGGGCCACCTGGGAGTCGGTGGCGGTGGTCGGGGTGGCGTAGTTGGCCACCAGCCGGGCGTAGGCGGCCGGGGTGAACTCGTACTTGAGCCCGCCGGCGTACCCGACCGTCCCGGCGTCGGCCGACGTGTAGTACCGGTAGTACGAGGTGCCGATCGCCGTCCCGCCGGCGTCCTTGACGGTGGCCGTCCGCAGGTCCCCGGCGCTGCCGTAGGAGGTGGTCCCGTCGTAGTAGGCGTACTGGACCGACCGGACGGTCGCCCACGTCGACCCGCCGTCGGCCGACCGCCGGAGGGTGACGGCGTCCAGCAGCCCGGCGTTCGTCCCCGAGGCGACGTAGGCGTACTGGTACGACTCGACGTAGGTGGTCGACCCGACGGTCGCCGACCGGCGGACCTCGGCCGGCAGGTTGGCCCCGGTGTACGAGGTGACGCTGGTGACGGTCCCGTACGGGTCGGTCAGGCTGGCGAACTTGCCCCGCCGGGCGGCCGCCACCGAGGTGGAGAAGTCGTCGAACCGGGTGACGGTCCCGGCGGTGTCGGCCAGGACGAACTGGGTCCCGGAGTGGGTGAGCCCGTCCAGGACGAACTGGCGGGGGGCGTAGAGGCCGGTGAGGGAGTCGTAGTCGTAGTACCGGGCGTCGGTCCCGCCGGTCACCACCGCGACCACCGACCCGTCCCCCTTGACGTCCTTCAGGTACGGCAGGTGGGGCCGGGCCCACCCGGCCCCGGCGGTGTTGGCCGGGGCGGTGGCGGCGGCGTTGGTCCACTCCCCGCCCTCGGCCCACGGGGTGCCGAACCCGGCGGATTGGAGGTCGGTCCGGGCGACGCTCACCCCGCCGTCGGCGTACCGGACCCCGGCCGGGCCGTACCCGGCCGCCCCCGGGTCCCCGGCGTCCGCCCCGGCCCCGGCCCCGACCACCGGCCCGCCCCCGACCCGGGGGACGTAGTTGGCGTCGGTCTGGGGGGTAACCCCGTCGAGGCCGGGGCCGTCCCCGCCGGACAGGGCGGCCACCACCCCGCCGGACCCGCCCGGGGTGCCCTGCAGGGGCGGGGCGGCCTTCGGCCCGGCCGGGGAGGTGGCCGGCCGGGGCGGGAGGAAGGCGGCACCGGGCGGTTCGGGCGCGAGACCGGGGGT
>JAIEQN010001022.1 GCA_019747685.1 Gemmataceae bacterium | reverse complement strand
GCGTGCCCCTTCATCTCGTCCGTCACCTTCCGCAGGGCGGCGTCCAGCCCGAGCCCGGACTCGACGCACACGACCAAGAGGTCGAGGGCGTCCGGCAGGGTCAGGAAGATCTCCTTCTGCCGGGCCGACCGGAGCTGCCACAGGGCGGCCTGCGGGAGGTAGAACCCGACCCCGCCGAGCAGCACCGTGTACTGGATCGACGTGAGGGTGAAGCCGTCTTTGAGGATGAAGAAGAAAAGGGCCGGGAGGAGGAAGGCGACCAGGCACACGACCCGCAGCCCCTGGTACACCGCGGCCGCCTGCTCGCTCCGGAACCCGGCGTTGGCCAGCTTGATCCGCAGCGAGTTCTTCTCCAGCTCGCTCTGGGGCTCCATCGCCCCGCCGAGGTTGCTGAACACGTCCTTCAGCCCGGCGAACCGCTTCTTCTCGTCGGCCGCGTCCAGGTCGATCTCGGCCAGCGACTTCGGCCGGCCGAGCCGGGCCAGCCGCTCCTCCGCCTGGCTGTTCCGGGCGGACAGGGCGGACAGGAGCCAGAACGTCCCGGCCAGGATGCCGACGAACGCGAACACCGGGGCCAGGTCGTCGGCCGACAGGAACCCGAACAGTGGCACGGCAACCCCCGGGCAGCGACCCGCACAGGCCGGGAGGCCTGTGCCACCGGAATTCGGTGTTAGGTGGCACAGGCCTCCCGGCCTGTGCGGGACATCACACCTTGATGTCCACGATCTTCTTGATGGCGTAGGCCCCGATCAACATTAATACCGTGGCCCCGATCGACATCTTGACCCCCATCGGGTCCTTCCACAGGGCCTCGACGTAATCCGGCTTCATGTGCAACATCATCAGGAACAGGCCGATCGGCAGGGCGATCAGCACCACCCCGGACAGCCGGCCCTCGGCCGTCAGCGCCTTCACCTGACCGAGAATCTTGAACCGCTCGCGGATCACATGACCGATGCGGTCGAGGATTTCCGCCAGGTCGCCGCCGGTCTGCCGCTGGATGGCCACGCTGGTGACGAAAAATTTCAGGTCCAGGTTCGGGACCCGGTCGCACATCCCCTTCAGGGCCTCCTCGAGCGGGATGCCCAGGTTCTGCTCCTCGTACACCCGGGCGAACTCCTTCGACACCGGCGGGGGCATCTCCTCGGCCACCACGTGCATCCCGGCGGCCAGCGAGTGCCCGGCCCGAAGCGCCCGGGCGACCAGCTCCATCGCGTCGGACAACTGGGCGGCAAACTTCTTCAGCCGGCCGGCCCGCTTGGCGTACAGCCACAACCACGGGACCGAGAAGCACAGCACCCCGCCGACCGGGGCGACGTACAGGTTGACGGCCCAGACGCTCAGGGCCGCCCCGACCGCCGCCAGCCCGAGGGCGATGCCGAACAAGGCGCTCGGCTTGATGTTCACGTCGGCCTGCTCGAACACCCGGGTCAGGTTGAACGCCTCGGGGGTGAGCCGGTCGAGGAAGGACCGCTTGTCGGCCTCCTGGAGGGCCTGCTTGAGCAACAGGTCGGCCGACGACTCCTTCCGGACGTTCCGCCCGACCAGCACGTCCAGCCGCTCGGCCGCCCGGCCCTCCCCCTTCCGCCCGACGGCCAGGAACAGGAGGGCCACGGCCGCGACCACGAGGACGCCGACGGCGAGCGGGATCAGCGGCTGGAGGTCCATGCGGGGGCTACCTGGGTCCGGGCTGTCGAACTCTAGGGCGCGATTTCCGGGCGCGCCGGTTGTTCGGACGGAATCTCACCAACCGACTCGGTGGCACAGGCCTCCCTGTGCTTACCTTGCACAGGCCTCCCGGCCTGTGCCACCAGATCAGTAATGTGGTCCTGGTGGCACGGCGCTTCCACCCATGCCACCGATATCAGTCCCGCATCAGTGTACGTTCGGCGAACATGTTGGACGGGAGCTTCACGCCCTTGGCCTCCAGCCGGTTGATGAACGTCGGCCGCACCCCGGTCGCCTCGAACTGGCCGTAGGCCCGGCCGTTCTGGTCGACCCCGAGCTGCTTGTACCGGAACACCTCCTGCATGATGATGATGTCCTGTTCCATGTTCATCACCTCGGTGATGCTGGTAATTTTCCGCGGCCCGCCCTGGAGCCGGTTGGCCTGGATGATGAGGTCGATGGCCGAACTCACCTGCGACCGCATGGCCTTGATGGGCAGCTCGAACCCGCCCATCATGATCATCGTCTCCAGCCGGGTCAGGGCTTCCCGCGGGGTGTTGGCGTGGAGCGTCGCCAGCGACCCGCCGTGGCCGGTGTTCATGGCCTGGAGCATGTCCAGCGCTTCCGCGCCCCGGACCTCCCCGATGATGATCCGCTCGGGCCGCATCCGCAGGGCGTTCCGGACGCAGTCCCGGCAGCTCACCGCCCCCTTCCCCTCGATGTTCGGCGGCCGGGTCTCCAGCCGGACGACGTGGTCCTGCTGGAGCTGGAGCTCGGCCGCGTCCTCGATCGTCACCACCCGCTCGTCGCCGGGGATGAAGCTGGACAGGGTGTTGAGCAGGGTCGTCTTGCCGCAACCCGTCCCGCCGCTAATGAGGACGTTGAGCCGGGCCTTGATGCAGGCCTCCATCAGCATGGCCATCTCGGGGGTGAACGCCTTGTAGTTCAGCAGGTCTTCCAGCTTCAGCGGGTTGGCCCCGAACCGGCGGATGCTCAGGCTCGGGCCGTCCAGCGAGATCGGCGGGATGACCGCGTTCACCCGGGACCCGTCCGGCAGCCGGGCGTCGACCATCGGGCTGGTCTCGTCCACCCGCCGGCCGACCTTCGAGACGATCCGGTCGATGATCTGGAGCAGGTGGTCGTTGTCCCGGAACCGGACCTCGGTCCTCTCCAGCTTCCCCCGCCGCTCGACGTACACCTTGAGCGGGCCGTTCACCAGGATGTCGGAGACGGTCGGGTCCTTGAGCAGCACCTCCAGCGGCCCGAACCCGAGGGTCTCGTCCAGCACCTCCTCGATCAGCTTCTCCCGCTCGATCCGGTTCAGGAGCGGGTTCTCGGTGTCGCACAGGTGCTCGATGACCCGGCGGATGTCCCGCCGCATGGCGTCCCCGGACAGGTCCCGGACGCGGGTGAAGTCGAGCCGCTCGACCAGCTTGGCGTGGATCTGCCGCTTCAGGTCCTCGAAGTTCTTCCCGCCGCTCGGCCCGGCCAGCCCGCTCGGGGCCGACAGCCGGGACGCGGCCGTGCCCCCCCCGCCCGGGTTGCTCAGGCTGTTGAGCTTCGAGATGCCCATCTGGAGCCGCGACATCGCATCCGCCTCGGTGTCCGATCCGCCGCCGGGTGGGCCCGGCCGGCCGGGACGGCCGCCGACCCACCCGACCGGCCGTTACCGCTTCCCGAAGAACCCCCACCCGCCCTTGCTCCCCTTGTTCGGGTCGGGGCCGGCCGGCTTGCCGTACAGCACCCGGGCCAGCCCGGCGATGCTCTGCTGGGCCCGGCTCTTCGGGGCGTGGGTGACCAGCGGGTGGCCGGCCACCCGGGCGGCCACCACCGCCTTCGGGTCGTACGGGACCTGCCAGAAGACCGGCTTGCCGATCACCTCCTCGGCCTTCTTCGGGCTGATCCCCTCCTCGACCCCGTCCGCCCCCTGCCGGTTGACCACCACCCGGACCTTCTCCCCCAGCCCGTCCTCGGCGTTCAGCCCGTGGACCAGCCGGACCACGTTCCGCAGGCTCGATAGCTCGTACTGGGCGACGAGCAGGATCAGGTCGGCCATCCGCAGGGCCATCAGGTCGGTCGGCAGGAGCGACTTCGACAGGTCGACGACGAGGTGGGTGTAGCTGACCTTCAGGAGGTTCAGCACCCGCTCGACGTGCCCCTCGTGGACCACCCCGGCCTCGGCGATCTCCAGCGGGTGCCGCAGCACCGCCAGCCGGCTGGCTTCGTGCCGGGCCATCGCCCGGCGGAGGAAATTCATGTCCAGCCGCTCGATGTTCCGGGCCAGGTCGGCGATCGAGATCGTCTCCCCGCCGGTCACCTCCAGGGCGATGTCGGCGTCACCGAGCGTCAAGTCCAGGTCGATCAGGGCGACGGCGTGGGCCGGGTCGGCGGCCAGGGTCGCCGCCAGGTTGGCCGCCAGGGTGGTCGTCCCGACCCCGCCCCGGGACCCGAGCACGGCGACCACGCTGCACCCGCCGCCGGGCCGGGCCGTCCCGGCCGGGGTCACCTCCAGCCCGCCCGCCTCCCCGAGCGCCCGCCGCAGGGCGGCCAGCAGGTCCTCCAGGCTGACCGGGTGGGTCAGGAAGTACTTGGCCCCCTTCTGGAGCGAGGTCAAGAGGGCCTGGTGGTCGTGGCTGATGGTCAGGATCGGCAGCTTCGGGTTCTCGGCCGAGAGCTGCCCGACCATCGCCAGGGCCTTCGCCTTGTCCCCGTCCAGGGCGACCACCGCCAGGTCCGGGGCCGATGTCTGGATCACGTCCGGGAAGTACTCGTACCGGGCGCACTCGGCCTCCAGCCAGACGAAGTCCACCCCGAGCAGGAGGGTCCGGAGGGACTCCCGGGTGGACTCGGTCGGGTCGACGATCGCCACACGTTGCATGGGGCCACCGGAGTGGGTCGCGTGGTCACGGGCCGGGCGGGCTGGCCGGGGCGGTCGCCGGCACCACCGCCGGGGCCGGCCCGCCGGCCGGCACCCACGCCGGCACCCCGGTCACCGACGGGTCGTTCTTGTACGCCGCCTGGTAGCACCGCCCGTTCCACACCCGCCGCTGGCCCCGCGGGGCCTCCAGCAGGCCCTCCAAGAATAGTTCATAATCGTCCGGCGAGCGGGTCTCCCGCCCGGGCAGCCGCTTCGGCACCTGCTGGCAGTCCATCGGCCCGACCAGCCGGGGGGTGACCAGGATCACCAGCTCGCTCTCCCGCTCGTCGTAGTTCACCCGGCTGAACGCGAACCCGACGAACGGCAGGTCGCCGAGCACCGGGACCCGGCTGGCCGACGCCTGGACGCTCGACTGGATCAGCCCGCCGATGGCGAACGTCTGGCCGCTCTCGAGCATCACCGCGCACCGGGCCTGCTGCTCGGTGAACCCCGGG
>JAIEQN010001149.1 GCA_019747685.1 Gemmataceae bacterium | reverse complement strand
CGTCCCTCCGGGACGCTCGACCCACCCTACGGGCGAACCGCGGGCGTTCATACCCTATCCGACATCCACACGCCGCGCCACCCCGGAACCACCAGATGACCACCGTTGCCGACCTGAAGGGGAAGACGGTCGCGTTCGCCGCGTCCGGCGGGCTCGACTCGTGTACCGTCACCAAGTGGCTGACCGAGCACGGGGTCACGGTGGTGGCGTTCACGGCCGACATCGCCCAGCCGGACGAGACCGACTTCGCCGAGGTCGGGCGGCGGATGCGGGCCTGCGGGGCGGCCGATTACGTCGCCATCCCCCTGCACGACATGATCGCCGCCGCCGGGGTCGAGGGCGTCCAGTTCCAGGCCCGCTACGAGGGGGCGTACTGGAACACGACCGGCATCGGCCGGCACGTCATCGTCGCCGGGATGGTCCCGGCCATGCGGGACCGGGGCATCTCGGTCCTCAGCCACGGGGCCACCGGCCGGGGCAACGACCAGGTCCGGTTCCAGCTCTGCACGAACATGCTCGCCCCGGACTTCGCCGTCTACGCCCCGTGGCGGGACCCGGCGTTCCTGGCCCGGTTCCGCGGCCGGACCGAGATGATCGACTACTGCGAGGAGCGGAAGCTGCCGATCAAGGCGAGCAAGTCGGCCCCGTACTCGACCGACGCCAACCTGCTCGGGCTGACCCACGAGGCCGGCAAGCTCGAACACCTGGATACGCCGCCGTGGTTCGTCACCCCCGGCATGGGCGTCTTGCCGAAGGACGCCCCGGACGAGCCCGAGGAAGTCTCGATCCGATTCGAGGAGGGCCGGCCGGTCGCCGTCAACGGCAAGACGACCACGCCGTTCGAGGCGATCACCGAGGCCAACCGGGTCGGCGGCCGGCACGCCGTCGGCATCGCCACGCACCTCGTCGAGAACCGGTTCGTCGGGATCAAGAGCCGCGGCGTCTACGAGGCCCCGGGGATGGAGGTGTTGGGCACGGCCTACGCCTACCTGCTCCAGCTCGTGCTCGACCGCCGCGGGCGGGAGCTGTTCGACGCCCTGTCCCCGTTCGTGGCCAAGCAGGTGTACCAGGGGTACGGGTTCGACCTCGGCACCCACATGGCCCGGGAGGCGGTCAAGCCGGTGACGGCCCTGGCCACCGGGGCGATCACCCTGACCCTGTACAAGGGCCGGGCCGAGTTCGCGGCGGCCGCCGACGTGCCCCACCAGCTCTACAGCGAGTCGAACGCCAGCATGGAGGCGGTCGGCGAGTTCGACCACGCCGACAGCGAGGGTTTCCTGCGGGTGCTGCAGGTCAGCGCGCGGGCGCTGGCCGCGAACCGCCAGGTGGTGCCGCCCGGCTGGGCGAAGGGATGAGCCGGACTCACCACAAAGGCACGGAGTTCACACGGAGGGCCACGGAGAAGACCGAGAACCTGATTTCTGACTTCTCCGTGATTCTTCGTGCGGTCTTTGTGCCTTTGTGGTGAACTCTTCTCTTATGTCCTCACCGATCTGCCACGAACCCGACGGCACCGTCCGGGCCGGGCCGTCCTTCCCGTCCGCGCTCCTGCCCGGGTCGTTCAACCCCCTCCACCGCGGGCATCTCGCCCTCGCGGCCGCCGCCCGGCGGCACCTCGGGGCGCCGGTGGCCTTCGAGCTGAGCCGGGCGAACGTCGACAAGCCGCCGCTGGACGACGCCGAGGTGGCCCGGCGGGTGGCCCAGTTCCGCGGGGTCGGGCCGGTCTGGGTGACGGCCGCCCCGACGTTCGCCGGGAAGGCCCGGCTGTTCCCAGGCACCGCCTTCGTGGTCGGGTCCGACACGGCCGAGCGGCTGATCGACCCCCGCTACTGCGGCGGCGATCCGGCCGCGCGGGACGCCGTCTTGGCCGAGCTGTTCACCGGCGGGTGCCGGGTGGTAGTCGGGGGACGTGTGGACGCGGCCGGGGCGTTCCGGGTGTGGGACCCGGGGGCCGTGCCGGGCGGGTTCGGGGAGCTGTTCGTGCCGCTGCTCGAAGCCGACTTCCGGGCCGACGTGTCGTCCACCGCCCTGCGGGCGGGGGGCCGTCTTCCGCCCCCCCTCCTTGGGGGGGAGGGCAGCCGGCCGCAGGCCGGCGGGTGAGGGGACGTGCCGGCCTTCCCCTCACCCCGCACCGCTGGCGCGGGGCGACCCTCTCCCTCAAGGGGAGAGGGTGAGGACCGGGCCGCCCCGTTCCCGGCTACTTCCGCAGGACCGGGCGGGGCAGGGGGGCGAGCCGGCCGGCCTCGTGGTCGGCCCACAGCCGGTGGGCGGCGGCCCGCTTCTCGTCGGTCGTGAACCCGAAGTTCGCCCCGCCCCCGTTCTGGACGTTCTGGAGGTTCGCCATCGTCCCCTGCGGGACGGAATACCCGAACTCCTTCAGGTCCTGCTTGTCCAGCATCAGGAGGACCCCCAGGGCCAGGTCCCGGAGCTGGCAGGACGCCTGGACGACGACCCCCTGGGGGTTGTTCCCCAGCCAGACGGTGGCCACCGGCGTCTCGTCCTTGAGCAGCGACTTCAGGAACGGCCGCTCGGCCGCCCCGCCCCGCTGGACCAGGAACCCGACGGCCTGCCCCCGCGCCCACCCCTGGACCCCGGGGGTGGTGACCGTCCGCCGCAGCAGGGCGGTCATCTCCGGGACCTGCCGGAGCAGTTGGGCCACCTGCGCCTGCCCGAGGTTGTCCAGGTCGGTCGGGGCGGTCCGGGTGTCGAGCCACCGGGCCAGGGCCGTCCGGAAGGCCGCCCCGTGGGCGGCCGTGTCGGGGTTGGCGATGGCCGCGGCCGCGGCCGGGGTGCTCAGGAAGCTGGCGGCGGTGAGGTACTGGAACGGCCCGGGGCGGGGGATGTCGGCCGCCGGGACGGCGGTCTCGGCCACCAGCAGGGCGGCCACGTCGGGCACGGTCGGGAACTGCGGCCGGGCCGCCCCGGGCGGGGCGAACCGGTTGAACGACTGCGGGTGCTGGGCCAGGAAGAGCCCGACCCGGCGGTCGGCGATCGCCCGCCCGCCGTCCTCGGCCGACGCCCCGACGGCCGCCAGCAGGTCGAGGTTCGGCCGGCCCTTGACCACCTCGGCGAACAGCTCCCGGGCCGCCCGGTCGGTCCCGACGTGCTTGCGGAACAGGGCCAGCCCGGGTAGGTCGTGGTCGTACTTGCCGTCGGCGTCGGCCAGGAAGGTGTCCACCCGGGCCTGGAGGTCGGCCGCCTCCGCCCGGGGCAACAGCCGGGTCGCCCGGACCCGGACCTCGGGGTTCGGGTCGGTCCCGGCCGCCTCGGCCAGCACCGGCCGGGCCAGCCGGCCCATCCCGGCCAGCTCCCGCTCGGCCCGCTCCCGGTCCCGGAACGCCTCGCTCCCCAGCGCCCGGACCAGCACCCGGGCCTTCTCCAGCTCCGGGTACGGGACGGCCAGGTCCTTCGGGTCCGGCGAGGAGGCCCCGGCCGCCCCGGCGACGGCCGCCGCCAGTCCGATCGCCAGCCCGAGCCGGTACATGGTCGCTTCTCCGCCGGGGTCACGGCCGCGGGGTCGGGGCCGCCACCCGGTATTCTAGCCGCCCGGACCGGGAGAGATCGGCCGGGGCGGCGACGAACTTTCGCCGCCGGCGGACGGCGCCACCCGTCGGGTGGGCGGAAGCCCGCCGCCGGCGGGCCGAGGCCCGCGCGGGGAGCCTCAACCGCGTGGGCCTCGCCGGTCTTGGCGGACCCCCCGCCCTACCAATCCCACCCGCCGAGGTCCGGTTGCAGGAGTCGTGCCGGCCGGCCGGCCCGGGACAGGACCGCCTCGGCCGCCAGGTACCCGCTCCGCACCGCCCCCTCCATCGTCGCCGGCCAGCCGGTCGCGGTCCAGTCCCCGGCCAGGAATAAATTCCGGACCGGCGACCCCTGGGCCGGCCGCCACCGGTCCACCCCCGGCACCGCGCTGAACGTGGCCGCGTGCTCCGTGACCACCCGGGACCGGACCAACCCGGCCCCCCGGGCGGCCGGGAACAGCCGGCCCAACTCCTCGACGATCCGACGCCGGACCTCGTCCCGGGTGACCTCCCGGAACGACCGGGCGGCGCTCACCACCACCTGCACATAGTACTCGCCCGGGGCGACCGCGGCGCGGTTGAACACCCACTGGCCGAGGCCGTCCACCAGGACGGCGTGGGGCAGGGCCATGACCGGCCGGTCGAACCAGAGGTGGACGCTGGTGATCGGCGACGGGGTCAGGTTCTTGACGGCCCCGAAGTACGGCTCGGCGGCCAGCTCGGGCGGCAACAGGTCGAGCAGCCGGTCGAACGGGACGGCCAGGACGTACCAGTCGGCCGAGAGGGTCGAGCCGTCGCGGAGGGTCAGCCCCAGAACCCGACCCCTCCCCCCGGCCCCCTCCCCCACAGGGGGAGTAAGACGAACGCCTTGTGTCCTTTGTCTTCCCTCCCCCTCCCTTCCTAGGGGAGGGGGCTGGGGGGACGGGTCTTCGGCGGCCATCACCTCCACCCGCCTCACCCCCGTCCCCTCCCGCACCTCGACCCCGTGCCGGGCCAGCCACCCCCGCAGCTCGTCCCCGTAGAGCCGGCCGAGCGGGACGGAGGGGACGTGGACGACGAAACCGTCCCGGTGGCGGACGAACCCGTCCCGGAAGACCTTCCGGGCGTACTTGAGGCCGACCCGGTCGACCGTCTCGTTCAGCGCGCTGACCAGCACCACCCCCCAGAACCGGTCGATCGTCCGCTGGTTCTGGCGGTGGGCCTCCAGCCACGGCAGCAGGGGGCCGTCGGCGTCGGCCGGCTCCCGCGGCAGGGCGGCCAACCCGTAGGCCACCCGCAGCTTGTCCCCCGGGGTCAGGTAGTGGGCCCCGAGCAGTGCCCGGCCGAGGTGCAGCGGGGCCGGCCACGGGTCGGCCTTGAACACGCTCCGCCGGCCGTCCGGGGTGACGAAGTACAGCTTCGGCTGCGGGGCCAGGAGGTGGCCGACGCCGACCGTCCGGAAGAAGTGGGCCAGGTTGGTGCAGCAGCCCATGCTGACGTGCTGGCAGGCGTCGACCAGGTGGCCCGAGGCCGGGTCG
>JAIEQN010000182.1 GCA_019747685.1 Gemmataceae bacterium | reverse complement strand
CCGCCGGCCGCCCCCGGGCCGCCGGCCCCGCCGGCCCCGGCGATCGCCTGGTTGGCGGTGAACGTGCTGCCGGTGATGGCGAAGTCCCAGCTCTGGACGACGCCGGCGCCGACGGTCCCGCCCGGCCCGCCCGGGCCGCCGTCCGTGTCGAGCCGCTGGTAGTTGGCGTCGAAGCTGGTGCCGCCGGCCCCGCCGGCCCCGGCGATCGCCTGGTTGCCGCTGAACCGGGTGCCGCTCATCTGCAGGCTGGGAGCGTAGACCACCCCGCCGCCGATGCGGGCGCCGTAGCCCCCGCGCCCGCCGGGCACCTCGAGCCCGGTCCCGCCGTCGCCACCGCCGAAGGCGAACGCCTGGTTGTCGGCGAACCGCGACCGGGTCAGGTTCAGCGTCCAGGCGGCCCGGATCACGCCGCCGACGACGGTCCCCCCGTCCCCGCCGGCGAGCCCCAGCCCGTTGTACCCCCCGTCCCCGCCGCCGAAGGCGATCGCCTGGTTGCCGGTGAAGACGGACCGGTCGACGGTCAGCGGGGTGTAGTAGTCCAGGGAGACGAGGGCCGCCCCGCCGACGAAGTAGCCGCCGTCGGCCGCCTGCCCGGCCGTGCCCGACTGGGCGAGGTTGGCGGAGAAGGTGCTGCCGGTGACCCGGTTGATCCCGTAGACGGCCCCGCCCCGGGCAGACCCGGCCCACCCGCCCGGCCCGAACGGGTACGAGTCGCCCGAGTACGGGGCCCCGTCCCCGCCGACGGCCGCGTTGCCGGTGAAGGTCGAGCCGGAGATCACGTCCGCCCCGACGATCGCCCCGCCGACCCCGGTCCCGCCGGGGCCGTTGAGGGTGTACATGCCGCCGGCGGCGATTCCGCCGGCCCCGCCCACCGCCTCGTTGTCGGCGAACGTGCTGCGGGCGACGGTCAGGGCCCCGGCCCCGACGTAAATCCCGCCGCCGGCCCCGGTCCCGCCGATCCCGTTCCGGACCCACGAGCTGCTCGTCCCCTCGCCGGCCCCGCCGTCCCCGCCCCGGCCCCCGGCCGCCCGGTTGTCCTCGAACCGGCTGGCCGTCACGGTCAAGTTTTGGCCCTGGAAGAAGACGCCCCCGCCGGCCCCGGTCCCGCCCGTCCCGTTCTGCCGCCCGGTCCCGCCGTCGGCCCCGCGGGCGCCCTCGACCGAGTTGTTGCGGAACGTCGTCCGGTCGATCAGCAGCGACCCGCCGTCGAACACCGCCACCCCGCCCCCGCGGGCCGTCAGGTCGTCGCCGCCACCGACCGCCTGGTTGTCGGCCACCAGGGCGTCGGCCAGGGTCAGACTCCCTCCCTGGACCAGTACCCCGCCGCCGTTCGCGGCCATCCCGCCGGTGATCCGCAGCCCGCTGATGGTCGCCGCGTCGTCGGCCGAGGTGAGGGAGAAGACCCGGCTCAGGCCGCCGGCGTCCACCCCCAGCGAGCGGGTCCCGAGGCCTTGGATGGTGACGCTGTCCTCGACCGCCAGCTCGCCGCTGGTCAGGTGGATGGTCCGGCCGCGGAGGGCGGACGAGAAGACGATGGTGTCCCCGTCGTCGGCCGCCCCGAGGGCCGCCCGCAGGGTCCCGGCCCCGTCGTCGGCCGCCGAGGTGACGGTCAGCAGGGCCGGCACGTCCCGCCCCTCCAACAGCTCGGCCCACAGCCGGGCCCGGTCCGCCCCCGTCGCCTTCGCGCGAGACATGGTCGCCCCCTGGGCGGTCGCCCGCCCGGTTTCCGCCGCCGTGAGTGGTGAGTCCACCCGGTACTGCAGCCGGCCGGGGCGAAACACGACACACTTCGGCGGAATTTTTTTCCCGGCCCGCCGTCGGGTAGACTGGGGCGGCCGCCCCCGGCTCTGTGGCACAGGCCTCCCGGCCTGTGGTCCGGAGCAGCACAGGCCGGGAGGCCTGTGCCACCAGACCCAACCCCAGGACCCGGGCCGCACCCGTCGGAGGCGGAGCGATGGACGAACTGCTGGCGGCCGCCGTCGAACACCACCAACGCGGCCGGCTCGACGCCGCCGAGCGGGGCTACCGGGCCGTGCTGGCCGCCACCCCAGACCACCCGGACGCCCTCCACCTACTCGGGGTGGCCGCCCACCAGCGGGGCCGGCACGCCGAGGCCGCCGACCTGATCGGCCGGGCCGTCGCCCTCCGGCCCGACGCCGCTGACTACCACGCCAATCTGGCGGAAGTGTGGCGGGCGCTGGGTCAGCCCGAGCGGGCGGCCGACGCCTGCCGGGCCGCCCTCCGGCTCCGCCCCGACTACCCGGAGGCGGCCAACAACCTCGGGCTCGCTTTACTCCAACTCGGTCAACCCGCGGAGGCGGTCGAGTACCTCCGGCAGGCCCTGGCCCTGCGGCCGGCCTTCGCCCTCGCCCACAACAACCTCGGCGACGCCCTCCGCGCCATCGGCGACACCGCCGGGGCGATCGACCACTTCCGCGCGGCGGTGCGGCTCGCCCCGGACTTCGCCGAGGCCCATAGCAACCTCGGCCAGCTCCTCGCCGAACGCCGGCAACTGGACGAGGCTCTGGCCCACGCCGCCCGGGCCGTCGAACTCCGGCCCGACCTCGCCGAGGCCCAGAGCAACCTCGGCAACGTCCTTCGGGAACTGGGCCGGGCCGACGGCGCCCGCCGGCACTACGCCGAGGCCCTGCGGCTGGCCCCCAACCTCGCCACCGTGCATGGCAACCTCGGCCAGCTCCACCAGGAGGAAGGCCGGCTCGACGACGCCATCGCCAGTTACCAGCAGGCCCTCGCACTCGACCCGGGGGCGGCCCGGATCGCCTGTCACCTCGGGACCGCCCTTGCCGAGCAGGAGCGGTACGACGAGGCGGCCGGGCAGTACGAAGCGGTGTTGCGGACAGCCCCGGATCACCCCGAGGCCCTGCACGGGCTGGGCGTGGTTCGCCACGAGCAGGGCCGGGACGCCGAGGCGGTGCGGCTGTACCGGGCGGCCCTGGCGGCCCGGCCGGACTTCGCCCGGGCGGCCGGCGACCTGGCGGCGACGCTGGAGGAGGTGAACGACCTGCCCGGGGCCGAGGCCGCCCTCCGGGCCGGGCGGTCCCACGACCCCGACCACCCCGCGCTGCTGGCCCAGTTGGCCACCCTGTTGCGGGGGAAGCTGCCGGACGACGACCTGGCCGCCCTCCGGGCCGCGGCCGCCGCCCCCCACCTGCGGGACCGCGACCGGGCCGACCTCCACTTCGCCCTGGCCCAGGTCCTCGACGCCCGGCGGGAATATGCCGCGGCCGCCGACCACCTCACCCAGGCCAACGCCCTCGACCGGGCCGCCCGCCACCGCCGCGGCGAGGACTACGACCCGGACAAGCACACCGCCTTCGTGTCCGACCTCATCGCCGCCTGCACCCCGGCGTTCTTCGATCGGGTCCGCGGGCTGGGCCTCGACTCGGACCGGCCGGTGTTCGTGGTCGGGCTGCCCCGGTCCGGAACCACCCTGGTCGAGCAGGTGCTGGCCAGCCACCCGCGGGTTCACGGGGCCGGCGAGCTGCGGCTGGCCCGGGACGAATTCGAGTCGCTGCCGGCCGTCATGGACAGCCCCGACCCGCCGGCCGGCTGCCTGGCCCGGCTCGACCGGCCGGCGATCGAAGCGATCGGCCGGCGGCACCTCGACCGGCTGGCCGCCCTGAACGCCACCGCCGACCGCGTCGTGGACAAGATGCCGGACAACTACCTGTACCTCGGGCTGCTGGCCGCCGTCTTCCCCCGGGCCGCGTTCGTCCACTGCCGGCGGGACCTGAGGGACATCGCCGTGTCGTGCTGGATGACCAACTTCCGGAAGATCCGCTGGGCCAACGACCCGGACCACATCGCCGCCCGGTTCGCCGACTACCGCCGGCTGTGCGACCACTGGCGGGCGGCCCTGCCGGTCCGGGTGCTGGAGGTGAACTACGAGGAGACGGTGGCCGACCTGGAGGGGGTGGCCCGGCGGCTGGTGGCCTGGTGCGGGCTGGACTGGGACCCGGCCTGCCTGCGGTTCCACGAGGCGGCCCGGCCGGTCCGGACGGCCAGCGTCACCCAGGTCCGACGGCCGGTGTACGGCACCTCGGTGGCCCGGTGGCGGCACTACGAGCCGGCCCTGGCCGACCTGTTCGCCCGGCTCGCCCCCGACGGGGCGGGGTGACGGGTCGAAATTTTTTTTCGGAATCGGTGTCGTGTTTCGCCGGGATCGGCTGCTGATGGGGGTAGCGGCGATCGGCCGCGGGTCGTCCTCGGCCCGCCCGGCGTCGGCTTCCCCTCACACGCCCACCCGGCGGAGGCGCGGCGATGGCAATAACATACGGGATCGGCCCGGCCCGGCGGCTCGGGCCGGCGGCCGCGGCGGTACTCCTGGTTCTGACGGCGGCACCGTCGCCGGCCGGCGTTCTCGTCGGCACCCTCGACCCGGTCCGGTTCGACAACCGGGACCTGACCACCGAGGGCACGCTCGACTGGGCTGTGTGGGGGTACGCCGACGGGGGCACCAGCACCTCCCTGGCGGCCGACGTCCGCAAGGCCGGCGGGGCCGGGCTGAGCGGCCTCACCGACATCAGCAACGGCAACCCGCTGCGGGGACTCGGGCAGTTCGGGGCGTACGGGGAGACGACGTTCGACTGGTCCGACGGCACCCCCGTCCCGTCCGAGGTCGGGGCGTTCACCGGCCTCCAGCACGACGGCCAGCGGACCGGGATTTCCAACCTCGGGGAGGGCTTCTCGCTGACCGCGGCGGCCGACACCGCCGAGCGGGTGCTGACCCTGTACACCACCGTCAACTTCGGGGCCGGCCGGCTGGTGGCGACGCTGTCGGACGGGAGCGCGGCCGCCTACGACCAGACCACCAGCGGGTCGGCGTTCAACCAGTCCAACGTCTTCACCATCCGGTACGCCGCCGACAGCCCCGGCCAGTTCCTGAGCGTCACCTTCGTCCTGGCCGAGGACGACGAGCCGGTCTTCAACAGCAGCAACGTGGCCATCCAGGGGGCGAGCCTGGCTGCCGCGGGGCCCCGGGCCGTGCCCGAGCCGGCGTCGCTGGGGCTGGCGGC
>JAIEQN010001069.1 GCA_019747685.1 Gemmataceae bacterium | reverse complement strand
ACAGGCACGCCCGGTCGGCCGGGTCGAGGGCGTCGGCGGCGGCCATGACCCTGGCGAAGTCGGCCTCCCGGTCGCGGTCGGCGAAGTACCCGGCGGCGTCGATCACCGTCCGCCGCAGCAGGGCCAGGTTGTCGGCCGTCGGGCTCAGGGCGTACAGCCGCCGGGCCTGGGTGACGGCGGCCGCCCAGTCCCCGGCCCGGACCAGCCGGGCCACCCCGACGGGGCTCGGGGTCGGCGGCGGGGGGGCGGCGCGGGTCTTGGCCACGGGGCGGGCCTCGGGGACGCGGGGCGGGTTCCCGTAATATACCCGGGACCCGAGTCGAAGTCTCAAGTCACAAGTCGGCAAGTCTCAAGTCGTGAGACGCCCCTGGACTTGAGACTTGCCGACTTGTGACTTGAGACTGACCCGCCAATGACCGACCGCCAACTCGTCCTCCTCTCGCCGTACCGGCTGCCGACCTCGTACCCGCTCCAGATGGCGGCCGACGAGGTGTCGGCGTGGCTCGACGGGTGGGCCGCGCTGTGGCACCCGGCCGCCCTGGTTGGGGCGGGCGGGCCCCCGCAGGTCGCCAACACCTACGACCACGACACCCCGACCCCGGGGGCGGTCTACGCCGTCCCCCAGGGGCCGCACCTGTACCAGCCGGACGACTGGGCCGAGCGGGTCCGGCAGGCCGGGGCCGCCGCCTTCCACGCCACCGCGGATCGCGGCGACACCCTCGGCCGACTGAAGGAGGCGTTGGGGGAGAACGGCCAGGACGTGCGGCTGTTCGACGTGCCGGCCGAGGCGGTGCGGCTGTTCGCCGGGCTGGGGTTCGGGTACGTCCTGGTGGACAACCTGTTCGAGGCGATGAGCCACGACCGGCTGCTCGACGCCGGGGCGTTCTGGGCCGACGTGACGGCGGCCGTCGAGGCGGTCGGCCGGGGCGAGGACTACCGCACCACACTGAAGGCCGCGGCCGGGCAGTTGCGATCGGCCCGGGAGCGGCTGTACCCGGGGTCGATCCACTGGCTCGACTGGTGCATCCCCGACCCCGAGGACTTGGCCGCTCCGTGGCCCGACGGGCTGGCCGCCGGCGTGCCGCTGACGCTGCTCGCGTCGGGCGAAACGCTCGACCGGCTGGCGAAGGAGCAGCCCGACCGGTTCGCGGAGGTGAAGGCGAAGGTGATACCGGGGCTGCCGCCGAACGTCGACCTGTGCGTCGGGGCCTACGCCGAGCGGGACGACGCCTACCTGCCGTTCGAGTCGCAGTGGTGGAACCTCCGCACGGCCCGGGAGGCGACGCACCGGCTCTTCGGCGTCGAGCCGGCGGCCTACGCCCGCAAGACGAGTGCGTACCACCCGCAACTGCCGTCCTGGCTGGTCCACCACGGCTACCGCCACGCCGTCCTGCTCTCGTTCGACGGGGCCCTCATCCCGACGCTCCGCTCGACGGCGGTGAACTGGCCGGGGCCGGACGGCCGGGCGGTCGACGCCTTCACCCGCGAGCCGCTCCCGGCCCACGACCCGCAGACGTTCTTCAACCTCGTCTACCACCTGTACCAGGCGACCAGCTCCGACGCCGCCCCGGCGGTGGCCCTGGTCCACAAGGGGAAGCCGGCGGCCGACCCGTACCGCGACCTGCTGGCCCTGGCGGACCTCGCCCCGGTGCTGGGGGCCTGGACCGGCCTCGGCCGCTACCTCTCCGACGCCACCACCGGCGACTACATCGGCACCCGCGGGGCCGACGAGTTCTTCGCCGACGCCCTCGACGACCGGGTCACCAACCGCCACCTGCCGGACCCGGTGAGCTTCTTCCCGCACCACCTCCGCCTGCGGCGGCGGCTCGACGGGGCGTTCACCCTGGCCGCCCTGCACCGGGCGCTCACCCCCGACCCCGGCCCGGATGAGACCGCGACTGTGGGGAAGTTGGAATCGCTGGAGGACGAGATCGAGAGGGAGGGGTCTGTTCTTAGTCTCGAAGCCGACATCGCCCGGTGCCTCGCCGACCGCATCCAGGCCCGGGCCGCCGACAACCAGCCCGGGCTGCTCGTCTTCAACCCGTGTAGCTTCGCCCGGCGGGTGGCCCTGGAACTGACCGGCTTCCGCGGGCCGATCCCGGTGGTCGATCCGGTCAAGGCCGCCGAGTTCGCCGGTGACGCCGCCCGGCTCGTCGTCGAGGTCCCGCCGCTCGGGTACGCCTGGGTGCCCCGGACCGCCCCGGCGAACACGCCGCACCCGAAGGCCCGCATCAAGTCGGCCGAGGGGAACACCCTCCGCAACGAATTCTTCGAGGCCGACATCGACCCGGACACCGGCGGGCTGCGGGGACTCCGCGACCTCCGCACCCGGGCCACCCGGTTCGGCCAGCAGCTCGTCTTCAACCCCGGCAGCACGATGAAGGCCACCTCGGTGGCGGTGACGAACGCCGGGGCGGCCCTCGGCGAGATCACCACCGCCGGCGAGCTGCGGGACGCCCACGACACGCTCCTGGCCACCTTCCGCCAGCGGTTCCGGGCCTGGGCCGGCCGGCCGGTCCTCGAACTCCGGATCGAACTCGACATCCAGCACCAGCCCACCGGCTACCCCTGGCACTCGTACTACGGCTGCCGGGTCGGCTGGCGGGACGAGCGGGCCGTCCTGTTCCGCGGCGTCCACGGGCAGAACGCCCAGACCGGGGCGACCCGGCCCGTCTCCGCGGACTACCTCGAAGTCCGGCTCGGGTCGGAGCGGTCGTTCCTGTTCACCGGCGGGCTGCCGTTCGTCCAGCGGCACGGCGGGCGGATGGCCGACGTGATCCTCGTCCCGGAGGGCGAGCGGGGCCGGGCGTTCGAGCTGCTCCTGGCCCTCGACCGGGAGCAGCCGATGCAGACGGCGGTGGGGTGGGTGTCGCCGGCCCCGGTGGTGCTGACCGACAAGGGGCCGCCGCCGGCGGGCGTCAGCGCCTGGCTGGCCCACGTCGACATGCCGAGCCTGATCCTGACGAGCCTGCGGCCGTGCGACCCCGGCGACGGGATGAACCGGGCGGTGGTGGGGCAGTTCGTGGAGTGCGCCGGGTTCGGCGGGTCGGCCGAGCTGCGGTTCGCCCGGGACCCGACCCGGGCCTCGGCGGTGGACGGCCTTGGGAACCCGACCCAGCCGCTCTCGATGGCCGGCGACGCGGTCGTGATCGACTACTCGGCCGGCGAAACCCCGCGGGTCAAGGCGGAGTGGGCGTGACGGCTACGGGGGCGGGGGCGATGCGGACGGGGCGACCGGCGGCCAGGCCAGGACGGCGGCCGGGGTCAGGACGGTGATGCCGGGGAACCGGCGGAAGTCGGCGTCGTTGAACGTCAGGATCGTGCCGACGCCGTGGACGTTCATGGCCGCCACCAGCCGGGCGTCGTGGGCCGGCTTGCCCGAGACGGAGTGCCGGACGCAGAGCTGTTCCCACTCGTCGTACACGTCCGGGGTATCGCGGCGGAGGGCGAACACGGCCTTGAACTTGACGAGTTCCGCGGCGGCCTCGGCCGGCGTCTTCCCGAGCCCGTTCCGGGCAACCGGGCGGGTCGCCGCGACCCAGAACTCGTAGTACGCCTGCGGGAACACGTAGGGGATGTAGCCCCGGCCGAGCAAGGCCGTGACGGAGTCATCCGCCTCCCGGTGCTGACGGTGGGCCGGCTCCGCACTCCGGAGCAGGATGTTGGCGTCGGGGATGAACGTCATTCCGTACTCCGGTCGTAGATGGCCTCGCGGCTGTCGTCCGCGATCACCCCGGGGACGGCGGCCGCCCGCACCCACTCCTTCCATAAGGCGACCCGCTCCTCGGGCGTCATCGGCGGCGGGTCGGGCCAGTTGGCACTCCGGCCGTTGGCCGACCGGAAGGCGGCGACGACCGCCTCGATCGCCTGGATGGCGTGCGGCGGCAGCCCGGTCAGGTCGATCGTGTGGCGCGGCGTCTCGGTCGTCATGGCGACCTCCCTCATCCGGCGAAACCTCACCCCATAATACCCCGAGGGGCCGGCCGGTTCAGCCGACGATCAAGAACTCGTTGGCGTTGAACAGCGCCCGGCACAGGGCCGGCAAGCCGTGGGCCGCCACCAGCGTCTCGGCCGCCGCCCGCTCGTCGGCCGTCGGGTCCCGGCCGAACGCCAACTGCCACGCCCGCCCGACCTGCTGGCCGACATCCCCGGGGCACTCCTTCGCCAGCCGGTCGGCGAACGCCCCCGACGCCCGCAGGGCGAACCCGCCGTTCCACAGGGCCAGCGCCTGCAACGGCGTCGTCGTCACCGCCCGCCGGGGGGCCGCGGCCGCCGGGTCGGGGCAGTCGAGGGCGTCCAGCAGCCCGGCGTTGCCGCCCCGCGGGACGAACCGGTAAATGCTCCGCCGGTCGAACCCCGGCCCGGACGGGTCGAACGGCTCGAAGTACGCCGTCCCGTTGAAGTTGTTCTCCTTGTAATCCGAGAACCCCTTCCCGCCGACCGTCCGGTCGAGCAGCCCGCTCACAGCCAGCATCGCGTCCCGGACCGCCTCCCCTTCGAGCCGGCGGGGCTTCATCCGCCAGAGCAGCCGGTTGTCCGCGTCCACCGCCGCGGCCTCCTGCCGCGGCAGCGACGCCTGCCGGTAGGTCGCCGAGGTGACGATGAGCTTGTGGAGGTGCTTGAGGGACCAGGACCCCTCCCCCCGGCCCCCTCCCCCGGAGGGAGAGGGGGAGAAGAACCAACCCCCGTCTTTCCCCCCTCCCCCCGCGGGGGAGGGGCCGGGGGAGGGGTTGGCGAACTCCGCCGCCAGCCAGTCGAGCAGTTCGGGATGACTCGGCCGGCCGCCGCTGAACCCGAAGTCGCTCGGGGTCGGGACCAGCCCGGCCCCGAAGTGGTGCTGCCAGACCCGGTTGACCATCACCCGGGCGAATAGCGGGTTAGCCGGGGACGTGATCCAGTCCGCGAGCTTCCGCCGGCGGGCGGCGTCCGGGGCGTCCGGCGGCAGCCCGAAGTCGAACGTGCCCCCGGCCGCCGGCAGCCCGCCCGGGGCGGCCACCGCCCCCGGCTGCTCGACCTGCCCGCG
>JAIEQN010000885.1 GCA_019747685.1 Gemmataceae bacterium | reverse complement strand
CGGGGGCGGGGCCACGGCCGGCGGCTCGGCCGCGGCCGCACAGACCCACGTGAGAACCACGGCGACGGCGGACGTGACGCGGGGGACGGGCATGATGGACCTCCGTGGCGACCCACCCATTAGAACGCGTGCCCGGCCCGGCCGGAAGCCCCCGGGACCCGGTTCGGTGGGTTGCACCCTCCCGCATCCCGGCTAACCTACAACCGGAGTAAACCCCCGGAGGGCGGCCGATGTTCCGTGTCACGGTGGCGGCGGTGGTGTGGGCGGCCGGGGCGGTCTTGGTGGCGGCCGCCGCCGACCACACCACCGACACCCTCGACGCCGTCAAGAAGGCGGTGGCCGACGGGAAGGCGGTACTGGTCGACGTCCGCGAGGCCGACGAGTGGAAGGACGGGCACCTGGCGGACGCCAAGCACCTCGCCCTGTCGGACCTCAAGGCCGGCGTCCCGGCGGACAAGCTGAAGAAGACGCTGCCGGACGGGAAGGTGGTCTACCTGCACTGTGCGTCCGGCAAGCGGTGCCTGAAGGCGGCCGACCTGCTCAAGGACCAGGGGTACGACGTGCGGCCGCTGAAGGCCGGGTTCGAGGACCTGGCCAGGGCCGGGTTCCCGAAGGCCAAGTGACCCGGGCCGGCGGGGGCGGTACAATCGGTTCGCCCGGCGGGCCTGTCGCGGCGGCCGGTCGTTCCGAACCGCCGACCCGCCGGGCGGTACTCTCTCCCACACGGGGGCGTTCTCATGCGGTGGGCGTGCGTGGCGGCCGGGCTGGCGGTCGCGGTCGCGGTGGCCGTGGCCGATGACAAGCCGGCGGAGAAGCCGAACAAGGACCTGGAGCCGTTCCAGGGGATCTGGCAGGTCGTCTCCATCGAGCAGGACGGGATGCCGGTGCCGGAGGAGGCGACCGAGCGCCTGACCCTGGTGGTCAAGGGGAACGAGCGGGTCTTGAAGCAGGGCGGCGAGGTCGCGTCGAAGGGGACGTTCAAGGTCGACGCGGGCAAGAAACCGAAGACGATCGACATCGAGGTGTCGGACGGGCCGCTGGCCGGGCGGACCATCCTCGGCATCTACGAGGTGAAGGACGACACCCTGAAGGTGTGCCTGGCGATCACGGACGACGGCAAGCGGCCGGACGACTTCACCGCCAAGGAGGGGACCGGCCGGCAACTCCAGGTGTTCAAGAAGGAGAAGGCGAAGGGGAAGGGCGCCCCGGCCAAGCCGGGTCGGTGACGGGGGGCAGGGGGGCCCAGGCCGGCGGACCTGGGCCCGCGGCCTCGGGAATGCTGACGCGGGCCTTCAGCCCGCGGAAGGGCGGCATCATCCCCGGCCCGGAGGGCCGGTCCCGCCAGCCCGGGCCGAAGGCCCGGGTCCGCGTCCAGCAATAACCCCGGCCCTGAAAGGGCCGTTCGGCGCGTCACGGGCGGTCGGGGGGCCGGCCGGCACGGTGCGGCGGGTCCCGGGCATCCGCGTCCGGGAACGGCCCTTTCAGGGCCGGGGTTCCCGCCATGCACACCCGGGCCTTCGGCCCGGGCTGACAGAACCGACCCTCCGGGCCGGAAGACCGACGACACCTTCGGCCTACCGCCCGTCGCCTCGCCCACCCGGCCCGCGGCCGGGGTAACAATCGCCCGGGCCGTTGGCCCGGGTCCGTGACAAAGAACTCGGAGCAAGGAAGCCTTCCGGCCTCTCGTGTAACAATCGCCCGGGCCGTTGGCCCGGGTCCGTGACCCGCCCGGCTTCACTTCCGCCCGCACATCGGCTAGGCTGGCGGCGTAGTCACCCTGTCGAGCGGTTCGTGGCGGCCGGCCCCGGGCGGGGCCGCCGCCCGTCCACCCCGCGGCCGCCCCGCCGAGACCCGCCATGCCCTCCCGCCGGCCGTTCGTCCTGCTCGCGGCCCTCCTCGCCGCCGGGTGCGGCGGGTCCGCCGCCCCGCAGACCACGCCCGAGAAGCTGCCGGCCGAAGAGCCGCCGGCCGGTCCCGGCTACTTCGAGGACGTGACCGCCGCCTCGGGCATCGACTTCGCCTACCGCAACGGCGAAGAAGCCGACCACTACGCCATCCTCGAATCCCTCGGCGGCGGGGCCGCCCTGATCGACTACGACGGGGACGGCCGGCTCGACGTGTTCCTGCCCGGCGGCGGGCACTTCGGCAAGGCGGTCGGCGAGTCGTTCGAGATGAAGGACGGCCGGCCGGTCGTCCGCGGCGGCCGGTACGTCCCGAGCGGCCCCCCGCCGGCGATCCGGCCGCACCCCTGCCGGCTGTACCGGAACCTCGGCGGGATGAAGTTCCGGGACGTGACCGCCGAGGCCGGGTTCGCCCAGCCGGACCTGTATACCCACGGGGAGGCCGTCGGCGACTACGACCGGGACGGCTGGCCGGACCTCGTCGTCACCGGGTACGGCCGGGTGGTGCTGTACCACAACGAGCCGGACGGCAAGGGCGGACGGACGCTGAAGGACGTGACCGCCGGCAGCGGGGTGGACACCCCCGGCCACTTCTGGGGGACCAGCGCCGCCTTCGGCGACCTCGACGGGGACGGGTTCCCGGAGCTGTACGTCTGCCAGTACGCCAACTGGTCGTGGGAGAACAACCCGGCGTGCAGCGGGTACACGACGAAGGTGGACCGGGACGTGTGCCCGCCGAAGCAGTTCGACGCCGCCCCGCACCGGCTGTACCGCAACCTCGGGGCGGCCCGCACGGACGGCGGGCCGTGGTTCGAGGACGTGTCGGCGGCCGCCGGGCTGCGGCACCCGCCCCGGGCCGACAAGGACTACGGCAAGGGGCTGGGCGTCCTGATGGTGGACGCCGACGGGGACGGCAAGCCGGACGTCTACGTCGCCAACGACACCTCCGGGAACTTCCTGTACCTGAACCGCAGCACCCCCGGCAAGCTCGCCCTGGAGGAGAAGGGGTTCGACCTGCTCTGCTCCCGGGACGCCTCCGGGACCATGACCGGGAGCATGGGGGTCGATGCCGCGGACTTCGACGGGTCCGGCCGGCCGTCGATCTGGGTGACCAACTACGAGGGCGAGCTGCACGCCCTGTACCGCAACGCCATGCGGAACGGCCGGCTGTACTTCCAGTACCACACCCAGCACGGCAAGATCGCCGCCCTGGGGCAGAACTACGTCGGGTTCGGGACGGCGTTCGTGGACCTCGACCAGGACGGGTGGGAGGACCTGTTCGTCCTCAACGGGCACGTCATCCGGCACTCGCTCAAGGCCGGGCTGCGGCAGAAGCCGGTGCTCCTGCGGAACAACGGGGACGCGACGTTCGCCGAGGTGTCGGGCCGGGGCGGGCCGTTCTTCCGGGACGCCCACCGGGGCCGCGGGCTGGCCGTCGGCGACCTGGACAACGACGGCCGGCCGGACGCGGTCGTCGCCCGGCTGAACGACCCGGCGCGGGTGCTGCACCACGCCGGCACCGGGGCCAACTGGGTCGGGCTGGACCTCCGCCCGGCCGGTCACGCCAGCCCGGTCGGGGCGAAGGTGACGGTCGAGGCCGGCGGGCGGAAACGGGTGCGGTTCGTCAAGGGCGGGGGGAGCTACCTGTCGGCCGGCGACACCCGGGTGCTGGTCGGGCTCGGGGCGGCGGACAAGGTCGACGCGGTCACGGTCGAGTGGCCCGGGGGTGGGCCGCCGCAGGCGGTGACGGGGGCGGCCCCCGGCCGGTACTGGCGGGTGGAGCAGGGGCGGGCGGAGGCCGCCCCGGTCCCGCCCGGGGCATAACCCGCCGGGGTTGACCGGGAAGGTGAAGTTTTTCTCACTTTTCTGTTGTCATCGGCGGGGGGATCGGGTACGACGGTGCTAGGGTTCGGTAGTCCGTTCGCCTGAGACGCCGCAGACTCGCACTGCGTCGTCCAATTCGGCGCCCACCCGGGTCGGCCCGGGACTGGGTTAGCGAACCCCGTCGGGTCTTTCATCCACCCTTTCCCAGGTCGTGTCATGAGACCAAGATCCCTGTCCCGGCGACCCCTCGCGTTCACGCTGATCGAGCTGTTGGTGGTGATCGCCATCATCGCGATCCTGATCGGGCTGCTGCTGCCCGCGGTCCAGAAGGTCCGGGAGGCGGCCGCCCGGGCGAGCTGCCAGAACAACCTCAAGCAACTGTCGCTGGCCACCATCGGCACGTCCGACACCTACAACGGGCTGATGCCGGTCGGGATCGGGGTGTACCCGAACGTCAACGGCCGGGCGTCCGACGGGACCCGGACCGGGGGCGACGGGAGCACCTTCTTCCACATCCTGCCGTACATCGAGCAGGCGAACCTGTACAAGGCGACCCAGGGGCGGGGGTGGGCGGCCACCCCGTCGGAGTACAGCTCGTGGGCGGACATCGCCCAGGGGACCGGGGTGAAGACGTTCCTGTGCCCGGCCGACCCGACCGCCCGGCCGGACGGGCTGGGCGGGGACAACAACTGGGCGCTGACCAGCTACGCCTACAACTTCGAGATCTTCGGGGCCCGGCGGGACGGGTGGGGCAACGGGGCGATCCGGTTCCCGGCCGGGTTCTCCGACGGGACCTCGAACACCATCATGTTCGCCGAGAAGATGGCCATGCCCGGGCCGACCGGGTCCGGCCTGGACTGGGGCGGGAACACCTGGTGGGAGTGGGCCCCGAAGTTCGCCGCCGACGTCACCCCGTTCGAGGAGGCCTACGGGGTTGACCGGGGCGGCCGGGTGGCCGCGGGCGGGCTGATCTTCACCAAACCCGGGCTGAAGTTCCTGGTCCAGCCGTCGATGCCGTACTGCAACAGCACCGTCGTCAGCCGGGAGCGGGTCGGCGGGACCGGGCCGATCTGTCACTTCACCGCCAACACCCCGCACACGATTATGCAGGTGGGGATGGCCGACGGCAGCGTCCGCGGGGTCAACGGCGGCATCACCCCGCAGACCTGGTGGTACGCGATCACCCCGGCCGGGCAGGAGCTCCTCGGTAGCGACTGGTAGGCCCCGTCCGCGAACCCCGCCGCCCGGCCGCGGGGCGGCCGCCCGGGGCCCGCCCCGG
>JAIEQN010000966.1 GCA_019747685.1 Gemmataceae bacterium | reverse complement strand
AGGCGGCGGTCGCCGGCCCGGCCTCGCCGGGGCTGCCTGCCGACCCGAAGTCCCGGGGGCTGGCCGCCGAGTCCCTGGCCGCGAACACCACCGCCCACCTGAGCCGGGAGCCGGGGGCGGCGGCGGCGGCCGTCGGCAACCCGACCGAGGGGGCGCTGCTGCTGTGGCTCGACGCGAACGGGGCCGACTACATCGTGGCCCGCAAGGGGTTCGCCGTCCGCACCCAGTGGACGTTCACGACCGAGCGGAAGTTCATGGGCACCTACGGCCGGTCGGCCGCCCTCGGCCGGGACGTGCTGCACGTCAAAGGGGCACCGGAGATCGTCCTGGCCCGGTGTACCACGGTCCACGAGGCCGGCGGGCCGCGGCCGATGACCGACGCCGACCGGATGGCCGCCCTGTCGACCCTGGCCGGGTATCAGGGGCGGGGGATGCGGACCCTCGGGTTCGCCTACCACGCGGCCCCGGCCGACGCCGACCACGCCACCCCGGTCGAGGACCTGGCCGTCGGGATGGTGTGGCTCGGGTTCGCGGCCATCGCCGACCCGGTCCGGGACGAGGTCCCGCCGGCGGTGGCGGCGTGCAACCGGGCCGGGGTCCGGGTCAAGGTGGTGACCGGGGACAACCCGGACACGGCCCGGGAGATCGCCCGGCAGATCGGGCTGTACGGCCCGGCCGACCCGGCGGGGGCGCACCTGACCGGGCCGGAATTCGGCAAACTGACCGACGACGAGGCGGCGGCCGCGGCCGGCGGGCTGAAGGTCCTGTCCCGGGCCCGCCCGGCGGACAAGCTCCGGCTCGTCCGGCTGCTCAAGGAGCGGGGCGAGGTCGTGGCGGTGACGGGCGACGGGGTGAACGACGGCCCGGCCCTGAACTACGCCGACGTCGGGCTGGCGATGGGCAAGACCGGCACGTCGGTGGCCAAGGAGGCCAGCGACATCGTCCTGCTCGACGACTCGTTCGGGAGCATCACCACCGCGATGCGGTGGGGACGGGGGCTGTACGAGAACATCCAGCGGTTCATCCTGTTCCAGCTCACCATCAACGTCGCCGCCCTGGGGCTTGCGTTGCTCGGGCCGTTCATCGGGTTCGAGCTACCGTTGACGGTCATGCAGATGCTCTGGGTGAACCTGATCATGGACACGTTCGCCGCCCTGGCCCTGGCGACCGAGCCGCCGGCCGAGGGGGTGCTGGGGCGGCCGCCGCGGGACCCGGGGGCGTTCATCGTCACCCGCGCGATGGCGGTCAACATCTTCGCCACCGCCGGCGTGTTCCTGGCCGTCTTGATCGGGCTGATCGCCTACCTCGGGCAGACCGGCGAGCCGCTCCGGTCGGACGCCGCCACCCGGGGCGGGACGATCCTGTTCACGGTGTTCGTGATGCTCCAGTTCTGGAACCTGTTCAACGCGAAGATGATGAACCGGTCCGGGTCGGTCTTCCCGACCCTCGGGAACAACCCGAGCTTCCTGCTCATCGCCGTGGCCATCTTCGTCGGGCAGGTGGTGCTGGTGCAGTTCGGCGGGGAGGCGTTCCGGACGGTCCCGCTCGGGCCGGAGGACTGGCTGTGGGTGGTCGGCGGGACATCGGTCGTGCTGTGGATCGGGGAGTTGGTCCGGCAGGCCCGGGGGTCGGGGCCGGCCGCGGCGTAGGCATCGGTCTGGGGCGCTGGCCTCCGGCCGGCATCGTCTTCGGAGTGCGGGCCCGAGGCCGCGACGGCGAGGGCCGGCGTGCGGCCGGTCGATCTCCGGTTGGGAGACCGCCCGACCCGTGGGCTTACACCGCCCGGGCACGGCCCTTGTCCTTGTGGACGATGAGGTGGCCGGTGTCCAGGTAGTACACGCCAGCCGGCCCCCCGGAGCGGGGGGATTGTGGGAAGCCGACGCCGGGACGATCTTACGCGGGCGGGTCGGTCCGGGTTCGGAAATGCGAACCGCCCCGGGCACGACCGGGGCGGTTCAGGGGAGCTGGGGATCTAGGATTCGAACCTAGACTAACTGATCCAGAGTCAGTCGTGCTACCGTTACACCAATCCCCAAGAGGGCGGGGTGGCCCGCATCCGTTGCCATAGTACCCACACCCACGGACCCGGGCAAGCCCAGACGGGTTCGCGGCCGGCCGCCGGCGGCCGGCCAAATTCCGCCCGCCCGGAACACGATCGTGATCGACAGATAGACAGGATTCATTGGTTTCGGCGTAGGGTGTGCGGCACCCGGAGCCAAACCAATGACTGCTGCGGGCGGCCGTCGGTCTGACCGGAGTTATTGGTTCGGCCGCGGGGTGTGCGGGTTGCCGAACCAAACCAATGAGAGCCGCGGCCGGCCGCCGGCGGTAGGTTAACACCCGCCCCGCCGGAGTACCCACCCCATGCCCGCCTCCCCCTGGGTCGCCGACGCCACCGCCGCCACCTTCCAGGCCCAGGTCGTCGACCAGTCCAAGACCCGCCCGGTGGTGGTCGACTTCTGGGCCCCGTGGTGCGGGCCGTGCCGGCAGCTCGGCCCCGCCCTCGAACGCCTCGCCGCCGAGAAGGCCGGGGCCTTCGCCCTGGTCAAGATCAACACCGACGACCAGCCCGACCTGGCCCAGGCGTTCGGGGTCAGCGGCATCCCGGCCGTGTTCGCCGTCAAGGACGGGCAGGTGGTCGACCAGTTCGTCGGGCTGCTGCCCGAGGACCAGCTCCGGGCGTTCGTCGACCGGCTCGGCCCGTCCGAGGAGGAGACCCAGGCCGCCGACGCGCTGGAGCTGGAGGGCCGCGACCCGGCCGCCGCCGAGTTCGCCTACCGGCAGATGTTCGCCGCCCACCCGGACGACCCGGGCGCCCGGGTCGGGCTGGCCCGGGTGCTGCTCGCCCGGCCCGGGAACGAGGCCGAGGCCGCCGAACTGCTGTCCCTGGTCGACCCCGGCGACCACCTGGCCGAGGCCGACCGGCTCCGGGCGTTGCTCCGGGTCCGGGACGCGCCTTACGCGGACGGGGACCTGGCCGCCGCCCGGGCGGCGGCCAAGCCGGACGACGCCGAGGGCCAGTACCAACTCGGCCGGGTGCTGGCCGCCCGGGGCGACTACCTCTCGGCGCTGGACACCTTGCTGGCGGCCGCCGAGGCCGACCGGGAACTCGGCCGGACCCGGGTGCGGGAGCTGATGGTGGACATCTTCCAGGTGATCGGCCCCCGCAGCCCGGAGGCCGACGACTACCGCGGCCGATTGCGGAACCTACTGTACTGAGCTGCACAGGCCGGGAGGCCTGTGCCACCAGGACCAGGCTTTGGTGGCACAGGCCTCCCGGCCTGTGCGTGCCTATTACCTCCGCTTGTAGAACGCCGCGGTCTCGGTCCGCTTCACCTCCTCCCACTCCGGGGAGTCCCGCAAGTACCGGTCGAACCCGGTCCCGGCCCGGGTGAGGGCGAAGTGGAACCGGCCGTAGGCCCGCTCCCACCCGGCCGCCGCCCCGGCCGTGTCGTCGGACGACGCCTTGACGAAATCGGCCAGCCACGGCCCGCCGAACACCTCGCACCGGTCGTCCACGAACACCTTGTACCCCGGGGCGTGGTAGATCACCCACCCGCCGTCGGCGTAGTCGTTGAAGAGGTGGCCCGGCTCGCCGGGCTTCGGCTCGTGGGCCTTGACCACGTCGAGCAGCTCGTCCGGCCAGTCGCGGGGGTCGTGCTTCGCCCAGCCGACCCGGAGGGTGAGCGGCACCGCCGCCAGGATAATGACCGCTGGCAGGAGGAGGTGGGCCGCGACCCGCCGCGGGCCGGGGGCGGGCGGGACGTAGAAGTCGGGTCGATGGGCCGCGAGCCAGGCCGCCCAGCGGGTGTGCGGCCAAGCGGCGGCCACGCCCACCAGGGCCGTGACCGCGAACAAGGGGGCGTGTCGGACCCGGTCGAACCCGAGGGCGAGCCAGACGAGCGGCAGGACCCACGACACCCGGACCGCCCGCCACGGGACGCCGGCCAGGACGCCGAGGTAGACCGCCGCGAGGGCGAACACCGGCCACGCATCCCGGGCGGCCGGGTCGAGCGGGGCGTGTTCGCGGATGATCCGCTTCAACTCGGGGGCGTCCATGATCCGGTGCCAGGTGCGGTGCAGGTCGAGGCCGTAGGGATTGGCCAGCGTCACCAGGCCGCAGGCGGCGGCGACCCCCAGCACCCACCCGGCGTCGGCCCACGACCGGACCGGCGACGGCCGGCCGACCCCCCACGCCAGCACCCACCCGCCGCCGACGAGGGCGACCGATCCGATCCCACCGAGTACCCCGCCGTGGGCGTTCGCCCATACCCAACACAACGGCACCAGCCACCCGAGCCGGCTGAGGCCCGCCCGGCCGGCGTCGATGTCCACCAGAACGGCCATCGTGATCGCCATCCCGGCCAGGGTGGCGAGGTGCGGGCGGATGTGGAAGTGGGCCGCCGCCGCCGCCAGCCCGAGGCCGACCACGGCCGCCACCGCGACCGGGTGCAGCCCAGTGGCCGCCAACCGCCCGGACAGCCACCCGAACACGCCGGCGACGACCGCCGCCGCCCCGACGAGCAGGAGGTCGAACCCGCCGGCCCGGTGGGCCAGCGACATCCCGACCTCGCCGAGCCACTGGTACGGCACCCACCAGGTTCCGCCGAAGGTGAAGGTGTACGGGTCGGCCCGGAGGAAGCCGTCGGCCAGGATACGGTCGCCGGTGGCGACGTGCCAGAACGTCCCCGGGTCGCGGAAGAAGCTCGACCGCCCGCCGGCGAGCAGGACGACGAACACGACGGCGAACGCGACGGCCGAGGGCGACGGGGCGAGCGACCGGAGGGTAACGCGGGCGAGCGGCCCGCGGAGGGCGTACACGAGCAGGACGGCCGGGGCCACCCACAGGAAGGCGAACGACCCGGTCCCGAACAGGTTCATCAACAGGCAGCCGAGGTTGACCGCGAGGAGGGCGAAGGTCGCGGGCGAGCGGCCGGCGTCAGCCGGCCGGTGGTCTTGTGGCACCGGCGTCCCGCCGGTGTGACCCCCACCGGCCGGC
>JAIEQN010000154.1 GCA_019747685.1 Gemmataceae bacterium | reverse complement strand
CCGAGGTCGACGTGCGGGGCGTACCGCAGCCCGCCCTTGCTGGCCCCGCTGGTCAGCGAGTGCTGGACCCGGTAGCCGACGAACGTGTGGACCGCCCCGTCGTCCATCCGGATCGGGATGCTGACGACGAGCGACCGCTTCGGGACCGACAGCCGCTCGGCGATCCCGGGGTCGAGGTCGACGGCGGCGGCCACCGCCCGGAGCTGGTCGGCCGCCATCCGGAACGTCGGCGACTCGCTGAACAGGGTGACCGGCGGGCACTTGGTCGGGACCGGGGACGACGACATGGGCACACCTCGGCGGGGGAGAGGGACCGCGAGACGGGGTTACGGAATTGTACGGGGCTGGCAGTGGGCAGCCGACTCGTAGGGTGGGCGGAGGCTCGCCGCCGGCGAGGCGAGGCCCACGCGGTCATCCGCCCCCGCGTGGGCCTCGGCGGTCCTGCGGACCGCCTCCGCCCACCCTACTTCACTTCCACGAACCCCACGTCCTTGAGGTAGTAGCACAGCGGCCGGGGGTCGGCCGGGACGAACCCCGGCGGCGGGGTGCAGGTGAACCGGACCAGGTGCTCGCCCGGCGGGACCTCGACCAGGTACGACCGGGGCAGCCCGTGGACCGGCGGGTTCCGGTCCCAGTCCCGCGGGTCCCGGCGGAGGACGAACTCGTCGGCCCACGGCTCGTGGCCGCCGTCGGCCGTCCGGAGTTGCAGCCCCCGGCCGTCGATCCGCAGGCCGAACTCGCCCGGCAGGTCGGTCCCGGCCAGGAACGACAGCCGGAACACCCGGGTCCGGTCGGAGGGGTTGTCGATCAGCATCGTCCCGCTCGGGCTGCCCCACCGGTAGGCCGACGGGGGGCCGTGGTTGTCGAACTGGTACAGCCCCTTCAGCCAGCACACGCAGGCCCACTCGCGTTCTTCCCGCTCCCAGGCGGCGAACTGGACCGGGTCCTGGGCCCGCAGCCGGTCCCGGGCCGGCCGGAGGTCGAGGAACACCTGCCGGCCGTCCTCGTGGACCACCTCGGCCGGGCGGGCCGGGCCGCACGCCTCCCGCAGCCCGGCGGCCAGCTTGTTCGCCTCGGCCTGCGAGAGGAACCCCCGGCCGTCCACCACCACCCCGTCGAACCCGCGGGCGACCGCCCGCCGGACCAGCTCGGCCGGCGGGGCGTTGGCGACCGACCGGTACCACTCGTCGGCCGGCCGGTGCTTCATCATCCCGTACCCCCAGGCCAGGGTGTCGGTGTGCAGGTAGCCCCGCATGTGCTCGTAAGCCCTCAGCCGGTGCAGCGGCGGGGTCTCCGGGTACGGCATGTACGGGAGCATCAACACCCGCCCGCCGGGGACGGCCTCCTCCACCCGGGCGTAGAACCGGGCGTCGGCCTCGTACCGCCCGGCCTCGTCCGCGATCAGCTCGACGATGCCGTCGGAGAACCACAGGGCCGGCGTCTGGTCGGCGACCCCGAGGACCACCAGCCCGGCCGCCGCCGCGGGCCGCGCCCACCGCGGCCGGTCGGCCAGGAACCGGTCGATCAGCCAGAGGACGGCGAACAGGCAGAGGAAGGCCAGGTAGATGCTGAACCGGTTCAGGCAGCGGATCTGGTCGAACACCAGGATGTTGAAGACGCTGCCGAACCCGCCGACCAACGAGAACAGGAGGATGAACGCGGCCAGGAAGGCGGCCGGGCCGAGCGGCCAGCCCCGCCGGCCGGGCAGGACGGCCGCCCCGACCAGGACCAAGAGCCCGGCCGTGCCGACCAGCCCGAGGGCGGCGCAGGCGTTCTCGTTCTGGAGCGGCCGGTTCCCGCCGTTGTACCGGGCCTTGACCCGGGCCAGCGGGGCCAGCCGGTGCCCGTCCACCGGCAGGACGAGGTGGGGCACCTTCAGCCCGTACACCTCGGCGTCCTCCGGCTGCCGCTCGGTCACCCAGTTCGGCCCGTGGGCGGCCGAGTGCCCGACGGCCGGCAGGTGCTGGAGCAGCCCGACGCAGACGACCGCGGCGACCAGCAGCCCGGCCGAGGCGACCGCCCGCCAGGTCCGGAAGACGGCGACCGCGTACACCGCGGCGGCGGCGTACAGGGCGCAGGCGAAGAAGGCGTAGTAGGCCCCGGCGGTCGCGGTGGCGGCGGCGAGCACCACATGCCCGAGCGCCGCCCGGTCGGCCAGCGGCCAGCGGTAAGCGGTCGTGCCTCGCTCCGGTGGCACGGGCCCCCCGGCCTGTGCTGCTGTTGCACAGGCCGGGGGGCCCGTGCCACCGGAGCCGGGGACCCGCCGGAAGAACGGGAAGTCGCCCCGGGCTATGGCCAGGGCCGGCAGGGTGGACAGCGGCACCAGCCAGTACGCGGCCAGGAAGTAGTGCGACTCGCCGCGGAGGTAGTGGTACGGGAGGAAGGCGTACAGGACGCCGCCGGCGGCCGCGAGCGGGAGCGACAGCCCGAGCCACCGGAGGGCCAGCGTCGCCGTCAGGGTGGTGAGCGGCCAGGTCAGGAGGAAGTACAGGTTGTAGACGACCACCCAGTTCGGGACGACCAGCCCGATCAGCCAGATCAGGAAGAAGTGGAGGTGGTCGACGACCGGGAAGTCGTACAGCTCCTGGCCGCCGGGGTAGCCGAGCCGGTCGTTCCGCCAGTGCCCGACCGGGCTGTTCCGCTCCAGCACCGATTTCACCAGCGGCATGATGAGCGGGGCGTCGATGTCGTAGTACAGCGGGGCCTTGAGGTTCACCGCGTCGAGCCGGAGGCCGGCGAACAGCAGGACGGCGGTGAGGGCGACGGCCCCGGCGTACCAGGCGGCCCGCTCCCGGCGGGACGGAACGGGGCCAGCCTCGACGGCGGCCGGGGCGGGTTCGGGGGCCGGGGTCGGGGGGCCGTTGAGGTGCGGGGGCGGCGGGCGGCCGGCGGCCGAATCCGAAGCGGTCTCGCCGGTCGCCATGATGCCCATCCTGGGGCCGCCGGGGTCGGTACAATCACTCCGGCGGCCGCCGCCCCGAAAACTTAGCCATTCCGAGGCCTGATGGCACCCCCCGCGGCGGACGCCTTGATCGTCGGATGCGGGTACCTGGGCCGGCGGGTGGCGGCCCGGTGGGTGGCGGCCGGGCGGCGGGTGTCCGCCCTCACCCGAGGGAACGCCGACGCCCTCCGGGCGTTGGGCATTCGGCCCGTCGTCGGCGACGTGACCGACCCGGCCTCCCTCCGGGGGCTGCCCGCGGCCGGGACGGTGCTGTACGCCGTCGGCATGGACCGGGGGCAGAATAAGACGAGGCGCGAGGTCTATGTTGACGGCCTCGGGCACGTCCTGGATACGCTCCCCCGGCCGGAGCGGTTCGTGTACGTTTCGAGCACCGGTGTCTACGGCCAGACGGACGGCGGCTGGGTCGATGAGGCGTCGCCGACGGAGCCGGTGGAGGAGGCCGGCCGGGTGGTGCTGGCGGCCGAGCGGCTGTTGCGGGCGAGGCTGCCGGAGGCGGTGGTGTTACGCTTCGCCGGCATTTACGGCCCGGGCCGGCTCTTGCGGAAACAGCCGCTGTTGAACGGCGAGCCGCTGGCCGGGGACGCCGACAAGTGGCTGAACCTGATCCACGCGGACGACGGGGCGGCCGCGGTGTTGGCGGCGGAGGCCAACGCCCGGCCGGGGGCGACGTACACCATTGCCGACGACCAACCCGTGACCCGGCGGGCGTTCTACACGCGCTTGGCGGAGTTGCTAAACGCCCCGCCGGCGGCGTTCGACCACCGGCCCGAGCCGGGTGCGGCCGACCGCCGGGTGTCGAACCGCACCGCCAAGGCCGAACTCGGCTGGTCGCCGGCCTACCCGACCTACCCCGAGGGGCTGCGGCAGGCGGCGACCCCTTCGTAGGGCCGGCTGTGCCGGCCGTTTGCAGACTCGCGGCCGGCACAGCCGGCCCTACGACTTCACCCGAGGCCCCGATGCCCCGCGTCTTCCTGTTTCTGCTGGCGGTCGCCGTCGGAGGTCCGGCGCCGGCCGACGAGCCCACGGTGCCCTCCCTGATCGATGCCGATTACCCGCCCGTCCTCGACACGGACCGCTCGGACGCGCTCCTCCCGGCGGCGGTCAGGGAAGGCTGGGTGAACCTGTTCGACGGCGAGTCCCTGTTCGGGTGGGAGCCCGACGACCGGGCGACCGCGGCCGTCCGGGACGGCCGCCTCGTCCTGACGGGGGGCGAGAAGGGGGGCTACCTGTGGCACGCCGCCCGGTTCCCGGAGGATTTGGAGATGGTGGCCGTGTGGCAGGCGACCGGCCCGGTCCGGTTCGTGTCGCGGGTCGGCCCCTGTCATGCCTCGATCGGCGTGGACCACGACGGCCGGCCGTACACCGCCGCCCGGAGCGCCCGCTCCGGCCGGGCGTTCACCGTCACCTCGGCCAGCCGGGTAAAGCCCGGCATCTGGGCGACGAGCGGAGACGGCGGCCTCGTCAGGGACTGCCCCCCGGGGACGATGCGGCTCGGGTTCGAGCTGCCGAAGGGGAGTCAGGTGACGGTCACCCGGCTGGCCGTTCGGCCGACGGGCGCAAAGCCGCTGTTCGACGGCAAGGGCCTGTCCGGCTGGAAGATGTTCGCCGGGGACCCGAAGCGGATGGCGTCGAAGGCGGAGGTGACGGCGGCCGGCGAGCTGGCGCTCAAGAACGGCCCGGGCGACCTCCAGACGGAGGGCCAGTACGCCGACTTCGTACTGCAACTGGAGTGCAAGACGAACGGCAAGGGCCTCAACAGCGGCGTCTTCTTCCGCTGCCTGCCGGGCCAGTACCAGCAGGGGTACGAGGCCCAAATCCAGAACAGCTACTTGGGCGACGACCGGACCAAGCCCGTCGACTTCGGCACGGGGGCGATCTACCGCCGGGTGCCGGCCCGGAAGGTGGTCAGTAGCGACGACGAGTGGTTCACGCTGACCGTCGTGGCCGACGGCCCGCGCATTTCGACGTGGGTGAACGGCTACCCGACGGTGAGCTGGCTCGACGACCGCAAGCCGGCCGACAACGCCCGGCAGGG
>JAIEQN010000185.1 GCA_019747685.1 Gemmataceae bacterium | reverse complement strand
GCCGGGAGCGGAAGGCCCCGGCCCGGAGCACCAACGGGCTGAAGTTCTCGTACCCCGGGTACAGCGAGCTGTTCTGCGGGTTCCCCGACCCCCGGATCGACTCGAACAACAAGGTGGACAACCCGAACCTGTCGGTGTTCGAGTTCCTCAACGGCCGGCCGCGGTTCAAGGGGCGGGTGGAGGCGGTCACCACCTGGGACGTGTTCCCGTCTATCCTCCGGTCCAAGCAGAACGGGCTGCCGGTGTCGGGCGGGTGGGAGCCGATCGCCGGCGACCGGCTGACCGACCGGGAGCGGGCGCTGAACGAGGCGATGGACCTCGTCCCGCGGTACTGGCCGGACAACGCGTTCGACGTGTTCGCCCTGGGGGCCGCCCGGTCGGCCCTGGAGCGGCGGAAGCCGCGGGTGCTCTACCTCGGGCTGGGGGAGACCGACGAGTGGGGGCACGGGCGGCGGTACGACCTGTACCTGGACGCGGCGAACAAGGCCGACCGGTTCCTGGCCGACACCTGGGGGCGGCTCCAGGAGGACCCGCAGTACAAGGACAAGACCGCCCTGCTCGTCACGACCGACCACGGCCGGGGGGCGACCCGGGCCGACTGGACCGACCACGGCCAGAAGGTGGAAGGTGCCGAGTACGTCTGGGTCGCCGTCCTCGGCCCGGGCGTCCCGCCGCGGGGGGAGCGGGAGAACGTCGAGGTGACGCAGAGCCAGGTGGCGGCGACGATCGCCCGGCTGGTCGGTGAGGATTTTTCCGCCGCCAGCCCGAAGGCCGCCCCGCCGCTCCCGGTGTTCGGGACGAGGTAGCCTGTCGGGTCGTATCTCGGTTTGGTGACACGGCCCCCCGGCCCGTGCAGCTCACCCGGCCGTAGCACCGGTTGGCCGTACCGGCGTCGGTCCGACCGGGTTCATTGGTTCGGCCGCAGGGTGTGTGGCGCGCCGAACCAAACCAATGAGAGCCGGGGGCCTCACCCCGTGGTGCGGGCAGGACGGAACCAGGGGCTCAGCCGGCCGGCAGGGATGGCAAGTCCAGCCCCCGTTCGCGGGCGCAGGCGACCGCCTCGGGGTAGCCCGCGTCGGCGTGCCGCATCACCCCGGTGGCCGGGTCGTTCCACAGCACCCGCCCGATCCGCCGGGCCGCGGCCTCCGTCCCGTCGCAGACGATGACCACCCCGGCGTGTTGGGAGTAGCCCATCCCGACCCCGCCGCCGTGGTGCAACGACACCCACGTCGCCCCGGACGCGCAGTTGAGCAGCGCGTTCAACAGCGGCCAGTCGGACACCGCGTCCGACCCGTCGAGCATCGCTTCCGTCTCCCGGTTCGGGGAGGCGACGGACCCCGAGTCCAGGTGATCCCGGCCGATCACCACCGGGGCGGCCAGTTCGCCCCGGGCGACCATGTCGTTGAACGCCAGCCCGAGCCGGTGCCGGTCGCCCAGCCCGACCCAGCAGATGCGGGCCGGCAGCCCCTGGAAGGCGATCCGCTCCCGGGCCATGTCCAGCCACCGGTGCAGGTGCCGGTCGTGCGGCAGCAGCTCGCGGACCTTATCGTCGGTCTTGCGGATGTCGGCCGGGTCGCCGGACAGGGCGCACCAGCGGAACGGCCCGACCCCCCGGCAGAACAGCGGCCGGATGTAGGCCGGGACGAACCCGGGGATGGCGAAGGCGTCGGCGACACCCTCGTCCTTCGCCACCTGGCGGATGTTGTTCCCGTAGTCGAACACCGGCACCCCGGCCCGGTGCCAGGCCAGCATGGCCCGGACGTGTTCGGCCATCGACGCCCGGGCGGCCCGCTCGACGCCCTTCGGGTCGCTCGCCTGCCGGGCCTCCCACTCGGCGACGGCCCAGCCGGCCGGCAGGTAGCCGTGAACGGGGTCGTGGGCCGAAGTCTGGTCGGTCACGGCGTCCGGGCGGACGCCCCGGCGGACCAGCTCCGGCAGCACCTCCGCCGCGTTCCCGAGCAGCCCGACCGACACCGGCTTGCGGTCCCGACACGCCCGCTCGATCCGGGCCAGGGCATCTCCCAGGTTGTCGGCCTGTACGTCGAGATACCGGGTCCGCAGCCGGGCCGCGGTGCGTTCCGGCCGGCACTCGACGGCCAGGCACGACGCCCCGGCCATGGTCGCGGCCAGCGGCTGGGCCCCGCCCATCCCGCCCAGCCCGGCGGTCAGCACCCACCGGCCGGAGAGGTCGCCGCCGTAGTGTCGCCGGCCCATCTCCGCGAAGGTCTCATACGTCCCCTGCACGATGCCCTGAGTGCCGATGTAAATCCACGACCCGGCCGTCATCTGGCCGTACATCATCAGCCCGCGGCGGTCGAGTTCGTGGAAGTGGTCCCAGGTCGCCCACCGGGGGACGAGGTTCGAGTTGGCCAGGAGCACCCGCGGGGCGTCCGAATGGGTGCGGAACACCCCGACCGGCTTGCCCGATTGAACCAGGAGCGTCTGGTCGCCTTCTAGCCGGGTCAGGGTGGCGACGATCCGGTCGTAGCTCTCCCAGTCCCGGGCGGCCCGGCCGATGCCGCCGTAGACCACGAGGTCCTGCGGCCGCTCGGCCACCTCCGGGTCGAGGTTGTTCATCAGCATCCGCAGGGCCGCCTCGGTCTGCCAGCTTTTCGCTGCAAGAGTCGAGCCGCGGGCCGCACGGACGATGCGGGACGGGTCGGAGCGGGTCATCGCACGGTCCTCGGCGAGTGTGCAAAGGCGAGGCACGCTTCCAGCACCCGGCGGAGTGTCTCCCGCATCGGGGCGGCGAAGACATCGTGGTAGGCGGGCGGCCAGTTGGTCTTGTCTACCGGGCCGACCGGCTCGCGGAGGTAGCCCCGCATGGCCAGCTCCATCTGGACCGCGTGGACGCCGTCGGCCGGTCGGCCGTGGTGCCGGGTGATGTACCCGCCGCGGAACCGGCCGTTCGTCACCCTGGTCAGCCCGGGCGCGGCAACGACATCCTCTACCGCCGCCGTCAGCCGCGGGTCGCACGACCGCCCGCCGTCGGTGCCGATGTTGAAGTGGGGTAGCTCGCCGTCGAACAGCCGGGGGATCACCGAGCGGATGGAGTGGCAGTCGTAGACGACGACTCGCTCGTGCTCGGCTCGTAGCCGGGCGATCTCGGCCGCGAGGGCGGCGTGGTACGGGTCGAAGTACCGGCCGCGGCGGGCCGCGATGTCCGCCGCGGCCGGCTCCCGCCCGGGCTTGTACAGCGGCTCGCCGTCGAAGGTCGTCGTCGGGCAGAGTTCCGTGGTCGCCCGGCCCGGGTAGAGGGACGTGCCGGACGGGTCGCGGTTCGCGTCGATGGCCGTGCGGGAGATGCCGGTGCGGAGGACCGTCGCCCCGAGCAGCACGGCCGCCGTGTACAACCGCTCGACGTACCAGTCCGTGTCCTTCAGCGCCAGCCGACGTGACCCGAGGCGGCGGGCGATGTCGGCCGGGATGGTGGTGCCGGTGTGCGGCAGGCTGACGACCAGGGGGGCGGTGCCGCGGACGAGGGTGAGCCACCGGGGGCGCGGGGCGGTCACGGCGTCCCCCCGCAGAGGGTCGGGAGCAGGTCCGGCCCGGCGGCGTCGATGACGGCCCCCGACCGGACCAGTTGGAGGGCCGCCTCGATGTCCGGATGTAGGTGGCGGTCGTCGGTCAGGTGCGGCACGACCTCCCGGAGGGCGGCCCGCACCCGCTCCAGCGGCGGGCTGGAGAGCAACGGGGCGTGGAAGTCGCACCCCTGGGCTGCGGTCAACAGCTCGATGGCGACGACCGCCGCCGCGTTCTCGGCCATCGGCACGAGCCGGCGGGCGGCGTGGGCCGCCATCGACACGTGGTCCTCTTGATTGGCCGAGGTCGGGATCGAGTCGACGCTGGCCGGGAACGCCCGCGTCTTGTTCTCCGCGACCAGTGCGGCGGCCGTCACCTGCGGGATCATGAACCCGGAATTCAGCCCCGGGTTCGGGGTGAGGAAGGCCGGCAGCCCGGACAGGTCGTGGTCGACCAGCATGGCCACCCGCCGCTCGGCCAGCGAGCCGACCTCGCACAGCCCGACGGCAAGTTGATCGGCGGCGAAGGCCACCGGCTCGGCGTGGAAGTTTCCGCCGGACAGCACCTCGCCGGTGTCGGGGAAGACGAGCGGGTTGTCGGACACCCCGTTGGCCTCGGTCGCCAGTACCCCGGCGGCGTGGCCGAAGAGGTCGAGGACGGCCCCCATTACCTGCGGCTGGCAGCGGAGGCAGTACGGGTCCTGCACCCGATCATCGTTGACGAGATGGGACGAGCGGATCGGGCTGCCGGCCATCAGCCCGCGGAGAGCGGCCGCCACCCGCACCTGCCCGGGGTGCCGGCGGAGGAGGTGGATGCGCTCATCGAACGGGGCGTCCGACCCCCGGGCCGCGTCGGTGGACAGCGCCCCGGTGACGAGGGCGGTGCGGAAGACGACCTCGGCCTCGAACAGCCCGGCCAGGGCGTAGGCCGTCGAAAACTGCGTGCCGTTGACCAGGGCCAGCCCCTCTTTCGGCCCGAGCGTCAGCGGCGAGAGTCCCGCGGCAGCCAGCGCCTCGGCGGCCGGGACGACCCGATCGCCGACGGTCATTCGCCCGACGCCGAGCATGGCGGCGGACATGTGGGCCAGCGGGGCCAGGTCGCCGGACGCCCCGCACGACCCCTGCGCCGGGACCACCGGGGTCAGCCCGTTCGTCAGCAGCGCTTCGAGTAGAGTCACCGTCTCGGGTCGAACGCCCGATGCACCCTGGCCGAGGCTGCCGAGCTTCAGGGCCATCATCAGCCGGACGACCGGCACTGGGACCGGTTCGCCCACCCCGGCCGCGTGCGACAGGATCAGGTTCCGCTGGAGGGTGGCGAGGTCGGTGGCCGCAATCCGCACCCCGGCCAGCCGCCCGAACCCGGTGTTCACGCCGTACACCGGCTCGCCCCGGGCCACCACGCCGGCGATCGTCTCGGCCGACCGCGCCACGGCCGGCCCGGCGGCCGG
>JAIEQN010000049.1 GCA_019747685.1 Gemmataceae bacterium | reverse complement strand
CAACTTCGCGGCGATGGTGCGGCTCGCGTTCATCCGACTCTACCTGGCCCGGTGATTAGCGAGACAGACCCTAGAGCCGCCGGTCGCAGGGCGAGCAGATACCCGCCCGTATCGCCGCAGCGGTCGGCCTTCTCGACCCACCGAACCACCGTCGCTTCTACCACGTCGCCGACGCCGAGTTGCCACGCCCCGTGCCAGGGGTCGCTTTCGGGGTGGAGCGCTATCAGGCTCCCGGCGATCTTGTTCCGCTGCCGGTCGATGTGGATGATCTTGACCGCCAACTCGTCGCCGACCGCCGCCACCTGCTCGCAACTGCCGAAGGACGGTATCCACGAGAGTTCCGGGATCAGCACCAGAATCTCGTGCGCCCGGTACTCGCAGAACAGCCCGAACACGGCGGTCTGCCGCACCACGGCCCGGACGACATCGCCGGTGTTCAGCGTCATCAGGGCGTCACCGCACGCCCGCAGCATCGCCGCCAGTGGCTCCGGGTCGGCGAGCCGGTGATCGCTCCCGACTTCGCGCAGCGCCGAGGTGGGTAGGCCGCTGTTCCTTACCAGTTCCTCCGAGTCGGCGAAGGGAATCACGTCGTCTGCCCGGCTGTGCAGGATGACCGTGCCGGGCTTCACCGTCCTGGCCGTCCCGTACTTCTTCCAGGCCGGGCAGAGCAGCACGAGCCTCGCCTCGCCGCTGTCGATGTTCATGGCGACGGCCCCGCCCCGGCTCGACCCGACGACCTGGGGCCGGTGCTGGTCGAACTCGGCCTGGGCGATGCGGACGGCCCCGGCGAAGTCCTCGTGGGGCAGCGCCGGGTTGATGACCTCGTGGCCGTGGTCCTTCAGGTAGGTCGGCTTCACCCCGCCGGGGACCGAGTTCCAGCCGTGGAGGAAGAGGACTTTCATCGGTCAGAACCTCGTCCCGTCACCGCCTGTTCGGGCCACCAGCCTCCCGGCCCGACGTTGAGCGGCAGAGAAGCCGCTGCCCAGGAAGACGAAATCACTTCTTGTACCGATACACCCACATCACGCCGTCGTCCCTGCTGTCACCGGCGACGTGGCAGAAGTAGGCGTTCAACTCCCGGTCGAAGAACGTGTTGGCGGCGAAGTGGAACTTGGGGCCGTCCGCTGGGAAGGGAATCGGGTCCGCCCACGAGTTCGTGGCCGGGTCATACACGAAGACGCCGGGTGACTTCCCCTTGAAGTGGATCGCCACCACGAGGTCGAGGCGGGCGTCGTACTCGTAGAACGCAGCGTTCGTGTTCGCCGGGGGCGGGGCCGTTCCTTTCGGCTTCAGGTGGCTCCAGGTATTACCCTCGATGTCATACGCCATGAGTCCTTCGCCCTTGGAGTCGTCGCCGTCGTTGCGGTACACCGTGAAGTGCGCCCCTGAAGCTGGACCAGTGGGATAATGAACCCTGGTCCCTTCGGCGTGCCCTCGATGGCGAAGCGAACGCGACGATCCTTCACCCCGCAGTTCAAGGCCCAGGTCGTCCTGGCCGTCCGCTCCGGGCCGCGGCCCCAGGCCGAACTCTGCCGCGAGCACGGCCTGAAGCCCGGGTTGGTCGCCCTGTGGGAGAAGGCCGCCCTCGACCGACTGCCCACCGTCTTCGAGGCCGCACCGCGCGACGGCCAGGACGCCGCCCGCGCCGCCGAGTTGGAGCGCCTGCTCGGGCGGCTCACCCTGGAGCTGGAGGTGGCAAAAAAAGCCTCGGCCTTGCTCCCCTCGGTGCTGGCCAACGGCGGGAGGTCGTGATGCGGCTGGCCGCGGACTACCCCGTGCGGCTGGTCTGCCGGGCGACCGGCTGGCCCCGCTCCAGCCTCTACCTCCAGGCGAAGGCCCCCGCCGACGAGGCCGAGCTGCGGGCGGCGCTGGCGCGGCTGGCCGGCGCGTGGCCGACCTACGGCTACCGGCGGCTGACCGCCATGCTGCGGCGGGAGGGGCGGGCGGTCAACGGCAAGCCGGTGCGGCGGCGGATGGCGGAGCTGGGCCTCACCGGCAAGGCCCCGGCCCGGCGGGTGCGAACGACCGACAGCGGCCACGCCTTCCCGCGCTACCCGAACCTGGTGGCCGACCTCGTGGTGGAGCGCCCCGACCAGGTCTGGGTGGCGGACATCACGTTCGTGCGGCTGCGGTCGGAGTTCGTGTACCCGGCGGTCCTGATGGACGTGTTCACCCGCGGCATCCGGGGCTGGGAACTGGGGCGGTCGCTCGACCAGTCGCTGACGCTCGCGGCCCTGGGGCGGGCGCTGGGGCGGGGCCGGCCCGAGATCCACCACTCCGACCAGGGGGTGCAGTACGCCGCCACCGCCTACACCGACCGCCTGGCCGGGGCCGGGGCGGCGGTCAGCATGGCGGCGGTCGGGGAGCCGGAGGAGAGCGGCTACGCCGAGCGGCTGATGCGGACCATCAAGGAAGAGGAGGTGGCGTTGACCGAGTACGAGGACTACGCCGACGCGCGGCGGCAGCTCGGCCGATTTCTGGACGACGTGTACAACCGCAAGCGGGTCCACTCGGCCCTCGGGTATCTCGCCCCGGCGGAGTTCGAGCAGCAGTGGCTCACGCAGCAGGCGGCGCGACCCGCGCCACCATAAGAACCGGCATCAGGTGGTCCAGCTTTTGGGGCGCATTACAGGAAGTAGGCCAGCCACACACCGTCGAGGGGCGAGCAATGGAATACATCCCGGTTCGGGTCAGCGACATCATTCGGCAGGTGAACCGGGACATCTACCTCCCGGCCATCCAGCGGGAGTTCGTGTGGGGGACCGACCGCATCGAGCGGCTGTTCGACTCGATCATGGCGGACTTCCCCATCGGCTCGTTCCTGTACTGGAAGCTGGAGCAGAGAACAAGGACGAGTGGCCCGTCTACGAGTTCATCCGGGACTTCGACGGCGAGTCGCCGCACAACCCCCCGGCGAACATGGCCGGGATCACCAAGGACGTTACCCTCGTCCTCGACGGCCAGCAGCGCATCACGTCGCTCCTGATCGGCCTCAAGGGGTCGTACCGCTACTTCTACTACCGCTGGCGCAAGACCCGGCTCTACCTCAACCTGCTGAAGCCGCCGACGCCCAACGAGGACAACCCGGAAGAACTCACCTACGGCTTCGCCTTCCGGGAGAGCAGCGATCCCTGGGGCGAGGCCCCGCAGCTTTGGTATCCCGTGGGCCGCATCCTCGACTTCGAGGACGCCGAGGATGCGAAGGCGGACATGAGGCCAAAGCTGGCCGAGCTATCGGAGGACCAGCGTGACAACGCCAACAAGCTGATCGGTCGCCTGCACAACCGCATCCACACGACCCTGGTGGGCAACTACTACCAGGAGAAGTCGCAGGACTACGACAAGGTGTTGCAGGTGTTCGTCCGGGCGAACTCGGCGGGCCAGCCGCTCGAATACTCGGACCTGCTCCTCGCCACGGCGCCGGCGAAGTGGGAAACGCTGGACGCCCGCAGCGAAATCCACGAGTTCACCGACTCGCTCAACGACACCGGGACCGGCTACGGGTACGGCAAGGACTTCGTGCTGAAGGCGAGCCTGTACCTGACCGAGAACCTGCCCATCCAGTACAAGGTCAAGAACTTCTCCCGGAGCAACCTGCGGAAGATCGAGGCGAATTGGGGCAACATCAAGGAGGCCCTGGCGACGACTGTGCGGCTAATCTCCCGCTTCGGTTTCAACTCGAAGAACGTCGTTGCGCCCCTGGCCCTCCTGCCGATTGCCCTTTACCTGCTCAAGCGGGGCAACCGGGCCTTCGACACGTCGTCCAAGGCCGAGGACGCCGAAGCCCAGGTCGCCATTCGCAGGTGGTTCGTCTTCTCGACCCTAAAGAACGCCTTCGGCGGGTCATCGGACACCACGTTGAACCGCCTGCGGGAGTTGCTGAAGGACACCGGCCCCGACACGCCGTTCCCCGCCGAGACGCTTTACAGGTCGCTGGGGATCGAGCCGAGGCTCAGTGACGCCGAGATCGAGCGCATCCTTGGCTACGCCCTACCAGGGCCGCTACACGAATTTGGTCCTCTCGCTCCTCTACCCCGACCGGGATTGGAAGGACGCCGTGTTCCACGAGGACCACATCTTCCCGCAGTCCGAGTTCAACGTCCGTGGACTGAAGAAGCGCAAGTACGACGAGAAAACGATCGAGTTCTATTAGGCCCATTACAACACGCTCTGCAACCTCCAGTTGCTCACCGACTCGGAAAACCTGTCGAAGAACGCCACGCCCTTCGAGGACTGGCTCCGCACGAGGGACGCCGCCTTCCGCAAGCGACACCTGATCCCCAACCTGCCGAGCTACAGCTTCGACTCGTTCGAGGACTTTGCCAACGCCCGTACCGCCATGATCGTGGCGGCGCTGAAGGCGCTGAACGAGTCGTGGCACGTCGGCGCAGGATCGCCCGGCGAGGGCAACTCGGCTGAATTCGATGGCGATGAGGAAGACGACGACACGAAAGACGCACCCGGCCCCGGCGAGGAGGGCCGGGACTTCACGAAGTTCGACGTGGAGATCAACGGCACACGCCACGAGGCGCTTTCAAAGCGGCGTGCCGTGCTGACCGTAGTGAAACGCCTGAGCGCTCAGGGTGTCAAGCCGGAGGAGATTGCGGAGTTGATTCCCTGGCGGGGCAACCTGTTCTGTAGCGTGGACGGGACAGTGACCGGCGATCAGTTCGTCGCCCAGCAGAAGGCCAGGGTCGATTCGGGCGAAAAGCGGAGGTACTTCTGCGAGGACGGTGATCTGATCCACACCGATGGTCGAACCTATGCCCTCACAAACGGCTGGGGCAAGCGGGCGTTCCAGGCGATTCAGAACCTCCTGGTGAAGCTCCCGGACAAGGGAGTGAAGTGCGAGAAGCACCCGGAATAGAAGGCGTGTTGCCGTGTTGAAGACATCTAGCCCCCGGCGTCTCGGTGTTGTAACCCGGCGGCATGAGGACGAGCGGACGGAATC
>JAIEQN010000933.1 GCA_019747685.1 Gemmataceae bacterium | reverse complement strand
TGCTTCTCGAACAGCTTGGTGGTGTGGTCGCGGAACCGGGCGTGGAGGGCGTCGAGCTTGCCCGGGGCGGCGTAGTACACCCGCATCTCGTACACGCGGGCGTCGGCCGCCGGGTCGGCGGTCGTCAGGGCCAGGGCCAGGGCGGAGAGGGTCGGCAGCACGCGGGGGCCTCCGTTCGGGTGGGAACGGGGGCAGTATAGTGGGGCGTCAGCGGCCGGGGACCGGGGGCGGCCCGCCGCCGACGAACGCCACCGCCACCAACAGGAAGACGACCATCCCCGCCCACACGACGAGGCCGGCGGCGGTCAGCCGGGCCAGGTCGGCAGCCAGCCCCGGCGGGGCCGGCGGCCCGGGCGGCTCGTCGATAATAAGTCGGGGGGCCGGTCGGGCCCGCCGGCCGCCGAGCCGGACCACGTCCCCTTCCCCGCCCCGGTTTAGCATCACCATCGGCCGCGTCCCCCGTCCGCCGGAGAGGCTCACCCAGTCTACCTCACGGGCGACCGGCCGGGGAGCGGAAGTTCCGGGCTACCGGATCAGTTCCGGGATGACGTGGCCGTGAACGTCGGTGAGCCGCCGGTCGATGCCGTCGTGCCGGACGGTCAGCCGGGTGTGGTCGATGCCGAGCAGGTGGAGGATCGTCGCGTGCAGGTCGTACACCTCGGTCGGCTTCTTCCGGTCGGCCGGCTTGTACCCCCACTCGTCGCTCGGGCCGAAGCTCACGCCGCCCTTCACCCCGCCGCCGCAGAGCCAGTTGGTGAAGCCGTACGGGTTGTGATCCCGGCCCTTCCCGCCCTGGGAACTGGGCATCCGGCCGAACTCCGTCGTCCACAGGACGATGGTGTCCTCCAAGAGCCCGGTCCGCTTCAGGTCGGCGATCAGGGCGGCCGCCCCGCGGGCCATCCCGGCGGCCAGCGGCCCGTGGTCCCGCCGCACGTCCTCGTGGCTGTCCCAGTTCCGCCGGGGGAAGCCGTTGTCGTTCCCGCTCCAGACCTGGACGAACCGCACCCCCCGTTCGACCAGCCGGCGGGCGACCAGGCACTTGCGGGCGAAGTACTCAGTTTCCTCGACCGGGTTGATCTCGGCCGGGAACGACGACTGCCCGTGGTCGAGGCCGTACAGCTTGAGGACCGACTTCGGCTCCTTCGACAGGTCCAGGGCGTCCGGGGCGGCGAGCTGCATCCGGGCGGCCAGCTCGTAGCTCTTGATCCGGGCGTCGAGCCGGTCGTCCCCGGGCCGGGTGGCCGCGTGGCCGCAGTTCAGCTTGGCCAGCAGGTCGAGCCCGGCCTTGTCGCCGGCCGTGGTGACGTAGCCGTTCTTGTCGTCCGGGAAGAGGTCCTCGATCGGCGTCTTCGACCCGGGGTATATGGCCGTCCCCTGGTGCTGGGCCGGCAGGAAGGCCGAGTCCCAGTTCTTGGTGCCATTGGACGCCAGGCCGCGGTGGTCCGGGAGGACCACGAACGTCGGCAGGTTCTCGTTCAGGGTGCCGAGGCCGTAGCTGACCCAGCAGCCCACCCCCGGGAAGCCCGGGCGGTTGAACCCGGTCGTCTGGAGCAGCGTCCCCTGCGAATGCACCCCCGTCTTGCCGACCATGTTGTGGACGAAGGCGATCTCGTCCACGACCTCGCCGAGCGGGGCGACGGGCTCGGACAGCATCTTCCCCGACCGGCCGTAGGGCTTGAACTCCCAGACCGGCTTGAGCCACGGGCCGAGGCCGTTCTGGAACGCCTCGACCGGCTCGCCGAAGTTCGCGGGCTGCCCGTGCCGCTTGACCAGCTCCGGCTTGTAGTCCCACAGGTCGAGGTGGCTGGCGCCCCCCGCCATGAAGAGCTGCACGACCCGCTTGGCCTTCGGCGGGTGGTGGAGGCCGCCGTCGGGGCGGACGGCGGGTGTGTCGGCGAGTAGTCCGGCTCGGCCGAGGAGGGACGCTAGGGCGACCCCGCCGAGGCCGCCACCCGATTGCCAGAGGAAGTCGCGGCGGTTCATTTCACGGCCTCCGGTCGTCGGGAGAGGTAGCCACCCCCTCCCCCCTCAGTTTTCCACCTACCGCAGGCGTTCGGCCGAAGTCGTTGCTATCTTGTGGGTTCCGTTCGTGCGATCGGGTCGACCACAGCCGGGATGCCGCATCGCCCGCCCCTCATTTTCGACCTAACCCGTTGTCGCCGCACTACTTCTCGTCCGAGGTCTGCGTGCGCGGTGCCTGTCACGGTCGTGACGCTCCTCGCACAGCCTCCGCATCCGTGCGAGCTACTCTGTACATTATATCACTTACTGGTCACTTGTCAACATCAGTAGTCGGACGGCTCGGTCCGGGGATCGGGGTTGGCCGTCGGATGGTCCGCTCCGCGTTCGGGCGGGCCTTCGGGAGTTGGGCCGGGCGGGGCTGGCCGGTGACCCGCTCGTACAGCTCCCAGACGCGGTCCGGCCAGCACTCGACGGTCTTCACGTTCTTCACCCCCGACCCGCCCATCACCATGTTCTTGATGAAGGCGACGGTCATCTTGCGGATGTCGTTCCCCTCGCCGAACAGGGCGGCGTAGTTGTCGCGCGGGACGTACCCCCGGTCGTAGGCGGCGGTGAGGTGGGACTGGGTCTCGTTCAGGCTGCCGAGGGCGTACCCGAGGAACTGGACGAACTCCCCCTGGGTGCCCCGGCCGAACCCCTCGGCGATGTTCGCCATGACCGACGCGGACGAGTCGTTAACCTGGGCGGCGAGCCGGCGGTCGGCCTCGAACGCGGGGGTGCGGGTATGCCCGTAGATCGCCTTCGACCACGCCCGGGCCCGCTGCCAGATGAGCAGGTCGGCGAAGTGCTGGACGCCCACGGGCGGCCCTCCGGGGGAAATGGTTTGGGGGGAGTGAAGGGTACGGAGTGCGCAGTACCGAGTACACAGTACCGAGTACCGAACAACGAAGGCGTAGCACAGAGTACCGAGTGCTGAGCGTAGAGCATCCAGTGTGTCGTTGAAACACTCGATATTGTGTATTCCGCACTCGGTACTGTGTACTCGGTACTGTGTACTCGGTACTGTGTACTCGGTACTGTGTACTCGGTACTGTGTACTCGGTACTGTGTACTCAGTACTGTGTACTCAGTACTGTGTACTCAGTACTGTGTACCCCGCCGGCCGCTCAGTCCACGAACACGAACTCGTTCAGGTTCAGGATCATCCTGCAAGCGTTGGCCAGCCCGTAGTCCTTCGCGTAGGCCGTCAGGGCGTCCCGCTCGGCGGCCGTCGCCGGCCGGCTGAGCGCGACCCGGACCGCCGCCGCCACCCGCCCGGCGTCGTCGGCCGCCAGCTTCTCCACCCGGGCCGCGAAGTGCCGGGCCATCGCGACCGCCAGCTTGTTGTTCAACAGCGCCAGCGCCTGCTGCGGGGTGATCGTCTGGTTCCGCCGGTCGACCGCCAGCGACGGGTCGGCGCAGTCCAGGGCGGCCATCAACGGCTGCGGCTTCGACCGGACGGTGTACCGGTAGACCGCCCGCCGGTGGCCGGCCCGGTCCTCCGGATCGGCCAGGTGGTATTGGTAGTGCGGCGAGTGCTCCGGCTTCTCGACCACGAAGTCCTGGAAGCTCGGCCCGCCCATCCTCAGGTCCAGCTTCCCGGCCGCCCACAGGATCGAGTCGCGGACCGCCTCGGCCTCCAGCTTCCGCCGGTTCTGCCGCCATAGGTAGCGGTTGTCGGCGTCCACCTTCTCCGCGGCCGGGTTGCCGGTGGACGCCCGGCGGTACGTCGCCGACATCACGATGAGCTTGTGCAGCTTCTTCAGCGACCCGCCGCCGTCCCGGAACTCGGCGGCCAGCCAGTCGAGCAGCTCTGGGTGCGTCGGCGACTGGCCCATTTTCCCGAAGTCGCTCGGCGTCTCGACGATCCCCCGGCCGAAGTGGTACTGCCAGACCCGGTTGGTCATGCTCCGCCAGGTCAGGGGGTTGTTCGGGTCGGCCACCCAGTTGGCCAGGGCGGCCCGCCGCTCGCCCTCGGCGTGGGTCGGAGAGAGATCGAACCGGCCGTTCGCGCCGGGGACCGCCGCGACCGCCCCCGGCCCGACCTCCTTCCCCGGCCGGGTTACGTCACCCCGCGGCAGGATGTGGATGGGGCGCGGCTTCCCGCCGCTCGACCCGGTCCCGACGAAGTTCCCACTCCCGGTGTGGACCGCCCCGACGTAGGCCACCCGCGGGGCTGGTAGCTTCGCCAGCTCGGCCTCGGCGGCGGCTCGCTCGGCCCGCGCGGCCGCGAGTTCGGCCGTCGCCTCCGGGGTCAGGGCCTTCGCCAGCAGCTCGTCCCGCCGGGCGACCAGCTTCACCCGCTCGTCGGCTGTCGGGGCCGCCGACGGGTAAAGGCCGTCGGTCAGGTTCGCCCGCCGCCACCGGACCGGGGCCTCGATCGAATCGAGCGACGCGACGGGCTTGCCGGCCGCCAGGTTCTTCCCCGCCGCGTCGAGGGCTTCGAGTTCGGACAGGGCGAAGATGAAGTCGGTCGGCAGGCGGCGGGCCAGGGCCGTGGCCGTCACCCGGACGTACCGGCCGCCCTTCCCGCCCGCGGGCAGCCGCACCGGCTTCGTGCCGGGGTTGGCCACGTCGGCCGCCGTGTGGTCGGCGACGAGGACGACCGCCGACCGGAACTCCGGGTCGTCGGAAGTCTCTACCTTGAACCGCATGGGGAAGCCGAACCCGGCCCCGATCCCGCCGAAGTCGTCGTGGCACGGCCGCAGCACGACCTGATCGATCGGTTTCGACTCCCCGAGATCGACCTGCACCCATTTGGCCCGGTCCGGCCGGTCCTCGATGGCCGAGTGGTAGCCGAACTCGGGCGGGACCCGCCCGCTCGTCTTCCCGGCCTCGGCGACCGCCCGCTCGGCGTCAACCAGCTCCGAGCCACCCCGCTTCCGGGCGTCGGTCTCGACCGCCGCCACCCTCGCCCCAGCCACCGCCTTCTTGGCGTTGAACC
>JAIEQN010000196.1 GCA_019747685.1 Gemmataceae bacterium | reverse complement strand
GTCGCGTGCGCCCCCGGCGTCTTAACACCCCCCGGGTCGCCCACGCCCCCGGCTCGCCAGCGGGAGGGGTCGTTCGTTACGCCGCCCGGCGGAGCGACTGGCGGAGGTAGCCGGCGCACACGTCCACCACCCGCTCCTGCTGGGCCGGGGTGATCTCCGGGAAGATCGGCAGGGCCAGCACCGTCCGGGCCGCCTCCTCGCTGGCCGGGAAGTCCCCGGCCCGGTAGTCCAGGAACCGGAAGCACTCCTGCTGGTGCAGGCTCAGCGGGTAGTACACCTCCACCCCGACCTTGCTGTCCTTCAGGTGCTGGACCAGGGCGTCCCGGTGGGCCGGCGGCACCTTCACGACGTACTGGTTGAACACGTGCCGGCGGTCCGGCTGGGCCACCGGCCGGTGCACGAAGCCCGAGAGGTGGTACTTCTCGATCAGCTCGTCGTACCGCCCGGCGGCCGCCTCCCGCAGCTTCAGCCAGCGGGGGACGTGCGGCAGCTTCACCCGCAGGATGGCCGCGTGGAGGGCGTCCAGCCGCATGTTGTACCCCACCTCCCGGTGGAAGTACTTCACCTCCGACCCGTGGACCCGGAGGGAGCGCAGCCGCCCGGCGATGTCCGGGCTGTCGGTCGTCACCATCCCGGCGTCGCCGAGGGCCCCGAGGTTCTTGGTCGGGTAGAAGCTGAAGCAGGAGACGGTGCCGAGGGTGCCGCATTGGCGGCCGCGGTACTCGGCCCCCTGGGACTGGGCCGCGTCCTCCACGACGTAGACGTTGTTGGCGTCGGCGATGCGGCGCAACTCGTCCATGTCGCAGCACTGGCCGAACAGATGCACCGGGATGACGGCCCGGGTCCGGGCGGTGATCTTCGCCTCGACCTGGGCCGGGTCGAGGTTGAACGTCACCGGGTCGATGTCGGCGAACACCGGCCGGGCGCCCACCCGGCAGACGCTACTCGCCGTGGCGAAGAAGGTGAACGGCGGGACGATCACCTCGTCCCCGGGGCCGATGTCCAGGGCGTGCAGGGCCAGCACCAGGGCGTCCGTCCCGGAGCTACAGCCGACCGCGTGGGCCGCCCCGACGGCCTTCGCGGCCTCGGCCTCGAACGCGGCCACCTCCGGCCCGAGGATCGCCTGCCCGGACCCGAGCACCCGCAGCACCGCCGCGTCGATCTCGTCCTTGAGCGAGCGGTAGCGGGCCTGGATGTCGCACAGCGGGACGGGGGCGGGTGTCACGGCGGCCTCCTTGCCGGCCGGGGTCACGGGCCGGGCGAAAATGGAGGGTATGGGTACGCCACCGCGGGGAACGGTGTCAAGCCGGTTTGGGCCGGCGGCCGATACCCGGGGCTGCGGCGGCCCCGGTTCGGTGGCACAGGCCTCCCGGCCTGTGCTGTTCCAGAACACAGGCCGGGAGGCCTGTGCCACCGAAGCCGTTCGGGGTTGCGGCCGGCCCGGAGTTGTCGCATAGTTCGGCACCGGCCCCGGTACGCGCCCCCGCGGAGCGACGGACGATGATCGAGACCCCGCCCCCCCGGCTGCTGGAGACGCCCCCGCCGGCGGCCACCGCCGACGACGCGGCCGAGCTGCTCGGCCGGGTGGCCGCCGACCCGGGGCTGCGGGTGGCCGTGCTGCAAGGGCTCCTGGGCGAAGGGCCCTGCCGGCAGTTGGGGATTTACCCGCTCCCGCCCGGGTTCAGGCTGTCGGTCGTCATCCCGGTTTACAACGAGGAACGCTGGCTGGCGGAGCTCGTCCGCCGGGTCCAGGTCGTGCCGATCCCCAAAGAGCTGATCCTCGTCAACGACTGCTCGACCGACGGCACCCCGGCCGTCCTGAAGCAGTTGGAGCGAGACTACGACAACCTCCGGGTGTTCCACCAGCCGAAGAACATGGGCAAGGGGGCGGCCCTCCGCGAAGGCTTCAAGCACTGCACCGGCGACCTCGTCATCGTCCAGGACGCCGACTGGGAGTACGACCCGGCCGAGTACCCGAAGCTGATCCAGCCGATCGTCGACGGCCGGGCCGACGTGGTGGTCGGGTCGCGGTTCATCGGCCACGAGCACCGGGTCCTGTACTACTGGCACTCGGTCGCCAACAAGGGGCTGACCCTCCTGTCGAACATGTTCACCAACCTGAACCTGACCGACATGGAGACGTGCTACAAGGTGTTCCGGCGGGAGGTGATCCAGGGCCTCACCCTCAAGAGCAACCGGTTCGGGTTCGAGCCGGAGGTGACGGCCAAGATCGCCCGCAAGCGGAAGGGCCGGCCGCCGTGGCGGATTTTCGAGGTGCCGATCAGCTACTCGGGGCGGACCTACGAAGAAGGGAAGAAGATCGGGCTGAAGGACGCCTTCCAGGCCCTCTACTGCATCATCCGCTACTGGTGGAAGGACTGACCCCGATCGGTGGGACGGGCATCCCTGCCCACCCCGCCGACCGAGAGCGTGAACCTACCCACCTTCCGTCACTTCCCCGCCGGCCGCCGGCACGGGTTTCGCGTCCCGTTGTCCGGGTTGCGCAAGTTCTCCCACCCTGCCCGTTCGTCGCCTGACCGCACCCCTCGCGTCACCCCGACGAGAATCCCGCCATGCTCCGCAAGCTCCCCGCCGCCCTGACCTTGTTCGCCGCAACCCTCGTGGTGGCCTTGCCGGCCGCCCCGGCCCAGTTCACACCCGGCGGCGGGGCCGCCCAGCCCCCGCCACAACAACCCCCGCCCCAGCCGGCGGCCGACGACGGTCCCGAGGTGCTGGCCCGCGGGCCGGTCCACGAGGCCTACGCCGCCACCGTCGAGCTGCCGACCGCCGGCGAGGTCGCCCCGCAGGCCCCGCCCGAGCCGGTCGAGGAGCTGCCCCCGGACCAGAAACCGGATGGCGACAACGTCCAGTGGATCCCGGGTTACTGGGACTGGGACGAGGAGCGGGCCGACTTCATCTGGGTGAGCGGGTTCTGGCGGGTGCCCCCGCCCGGCCGGGTGTGGGTGCCCGGGAGCTGGCGGGAGGCGGCCGGCGGGTGGCAGTGGACCCAGGGGTTCTGGCAGCCGGTCGCCCCGCCGGCCCGGCCGAACGTCCAGCCGGTCGCCCAGGAGATCGAATATCTACCGCAGCCGCCGGCCCCGATCGAGGCCGGGCCGGCCATCCCCGCCCCGGACGCGGCCAGCGTCTACGTCCCGGGCAGCTGGGTGTGGCGGAGCCGGTACGTCTGGCGGCCGGGGTTCTGGATCGGCCACCGCCCCGGCTGGGTCTGGACCCCGGCCTGCTACCGGTGGACGCCGGTCGGCTACGTCTTCGTGGACGGCTACTGGGACTACCCGCTGGCCACCCGCGGGGTGCTGTTCACCCCGGTGTTCTTCCCCCGACCGTTGCTCCGCCCGGCGTTCGTCTACACCCCGACGTATGTGGTGGCCGAGCCGGTCCTGTTCGGGGCCATGTTCGCCCGCCGCGGGTACGGCGGCTACTACTTCGGCGACTACTACGAGCAGCGGTACGTGACCGCCGGGTTCCGGCCGTGGTGCGCCCCGCTGCTGGCCCGGCCCGGGCTGAACATCAACATCGGGTTCGGCGGCGGCCGCCGGTGGGGGTACGACCCGCTGTGGAACTACTACAGCGTCGCCTACCGGGACACGCCCCGGTGGTCGGCCGGGATCGGGGACGTGTACGCCGGCCGCTACCGGGGCGACATCCCCCGCCCGCCGCGGACCCTGGTGCAGCAGAACACGGCCATCCAGAACATCACCAACGTCACGAACGTCACCAACCTGACGAACAACATCACGGTGGTGAACAACAACACGACGGTCAACAACAACGCCCCGCCGGTGGCGGCGTTCGCCCCGGCCATCCGGGTGGCCGACAAGGACGTGACGAACGTGGTCATGGTGGCCCCGCTGAAGGCCGCCCCGAAGCTCCAGCCGCAGGCCCAGATTCAGCCGATCGCGGCCGAGGTCCGGCAGTCCGAGGCCCGGGCCGCCAAGGAGATCCGGCAGGTGGCCGTCCAGCGGCGGCAGGCCGAAACCGCGGCCCTGGCCGAGCGGCCGCCGATGCCGAAGGCCGAGCCGGGCAAGGGCCCCGCCCCGAAGGCGGCCGTGGTCGAGCCGGTCCGGGTGAAGCTGGACGTGCCCAAGCAGGCGGTCGCCCGGGCCCAGGTCCGGGACGACAAGCCGGCCCCGCCCCCGGCCCCGACCCAGCCCAAGGTGGACCCGAAGGTCGATCCCAAGACGGCCCCGGTGGTCGAAGGGCGGACGCCGCTGCCGAAGGCCGGGCCGACGGCCCCGAAGGGCGATCCCAAGGCCGACCCGAAGCTGCCGAAGGTGGACCCCAAGGCCGAGCCGAAGGGGCCGGTGATCGACCCGAAGATGAAGGCCGACCCCAAGACGCCGAAGGTGGACCCGAAGGCGCCCCCGCCCTTGCCGAAGGTCGAGCCGAAGAACCCGGCCGTCGTCCCGCCGCCGCTGCCCAAGGGGGAGCCGAAGGCCGACCCGAAGAACCCGCCGCCGGCCCCGAAGGGGGAGCCGAAGCAACCGCCCCCGCCGGCCAAGGGCGACCCGCCGGCGATGAAGGTCGATCCGAAGCAGCCGCCGGCCGCACCGAAGGTGGAACCGAAGAACCCGGGGGTGGGGCCCCCGCCGCTGCCGAAGGCCGACCCGAAGGGGACCCCGCCGGTTCCGCCGGCGGTCCCCAAGGTCGACCCGAAGGCCGTGGTGCCGCCGCTGCCGAAGACCGAGCCGACGACGCCGGCCCCGATGCCGAAACAGCCGCCGGCCCCGGCCGTGCCGCCGAAGGTCGAACCGAAGTCGCCGCCGGCCCCGCCCCCGCCGCCGAAGTCCGAGCCGAAGCAGCCGGCCCCGCAACCGAAAAACCCGACGCCCCCGCCGGCCCCGAAGGGGGAGCCGAAGCAGCCGCCCCCGCCCAAGCCGGCGGACCCGCCGAAGAAGGCCGACCCGCCCTCGCCGCCGC
>JAIEQN010000625.1 GCA_019747685.1 Gemmataceae bacterium | reverse complement strand
GCCGGTCGCCGACGTAATCGAGCGGGCGGACGCCCTTCTGCCGGCCGCCGCCGAGCAGGGTGTCGATGATCTGGAACAGGAGGTATTCGAGGAAGTCGGTGTCCTTGCCGTACACCCCGGGGGTGACGAGCAACTGCCACGGCCCGGCCGCCCCGTGCTTGATCGAGTGCAGCAGGTGGGTCTTGCCGGCCCCCTTGTTGCCCAGGACCGGGACCACCTCCGAGTGGGCGGTCGGTTCGTACCGGTACAGGTCGATGATGGCGTGGAGCAGGTCCCGCTCGGGGGCGAACAGCTCCGGCACGTGGTACCGCCCGCAGACCTCGTCGTCCGGGTTCCGGGCGAAGTAGTTGCGGAACGGGTTGCCGGCCCGCTTGAGCACGTCCCGGGCGCGGTCGGTCAGGAGCCGTTCATCGACGGCGGCGGTGGCGGACATCCGGGTCCCTCCGGGGTTAGTCCTTAGTCCATGGTCCTCAGTCCATGGTCACAAGCTCAGGTCGGTCCGGCCGGGCCGTTTAACCAGATACCAAGGACTATGGACTAAGGACTAGTGACGAATGCTGGCGTAGTACGCGACCCCGTGGCCGATCAAGAGGGCGTAGGCCGGCTCGGGGAGGGCGTAGAGCGGGCCGGTCCACGGGTGGAGGTAGACGGCCCCGGCGGCGTGCAGCTCCCGCATCCCGTCGTGGAACGCCCCGATCGACGGGGCCGGGCCGTCGGCCGCCAGCCGGCGGTAGAGTTCGGGTAGCGGGCAGTCCTCGCCGGCCGATGCCGACCCGGCCCAGCCGGCGAGTTGGGCGACGATGGCGTCGGCCAGTGTCAAGGACGGGGCTTCGAGGACGGCGGTTTCGGACCCGACCCCTCCCCCCGGCCCCCTCCGGGGGAAGTCCGAATCCCGAAATCCGAAATCCGAACTTTCGGTCGGCTCGGCTACTTGGTTCGTGCTTCGTGCTTCGTGCTTCGTGCTTCCCCCGGAGGGGGCCGGGGGGAGGGGTCCTTGTACTCGACTCGCCGTCACCTGCGGCAGCACCCGGGCGACGGCCTCCCGCAACCCGTGCAGGCCGTCGGCCATCCGCCGGGCCGAGACCAGCAACTCGCCCACCTCGCCCTGCCGGGCCTCCAGCACCCGGACGAAGTCCTCCAGCACCTGCTTCGGGTTGACGGCCGCCAACAGGTAGTCCCAGCCGGCGTCGGTCAGGGCGTACAGCTCGCGGGCCGACCGGCCCTTCGTGTCGGTGCGGACGGCCCGCAGCAGCCCGTCGGCCAGGCACCTCTGGGCGGCCGGCTTGGCGGCCGCCGGGAACAGCCCGGCCTCCCCCTTGCCGGCGAACAGCGGCAGCCCGCCCGGGTCGGCCGCGGCCCGGCCCAGGGCGTCGGTGATCTGCTGGGACAGCTTGTCGGCCACGGGTCCGCGTCCGTGCGGGGTTCGGCGGGTCGGCCGGCATGCTACGCCGGACGCCGGCCCGGCCGCAACCCCGAGTGGCATCGCCGGCCGGCCCGGCGTATCATCGGCGGAAAACCACCCACCCACGGAGGCCCCGGGCCATGAGACAGACGCTCGGTGGCGGGCTGGTCGTCCTCCTCGTCGGCTCGCTCGCGGCCGCCGACCCGGCCGACCCGGCGGCGTTCGACAAGCTGGTCCGCGACGCCCTGCAAGATGTCCACAACCGCGGGGCCGACCTGTACAACGCGGCCAAGGATTACCCCGGGGCGTACCGCCTGTACGAAGGGTCGCTCCGGACCGTCGGGCCGCTCTTGGGCCACCGCCCGTCCTGCCAGTCGCGGATCGCCGACGGGCTGGCGGCGGCCGAGAAGGAAGCCGACCCGGCCCGCCGGGCGTTCCGCCTGCACGAGGCGATCGAGGCCGTCCGGGCCGAGCTGAAGACGCCGCTCCCGGCCGCCAAGAAGGCCGAGCCGAAGCCGCCGGAACCGAAGCCGGCGGAGAAAGAGCCGAACCCACCGGAGGTGATGAAGAAGGAGCCGGCCCCGCTCAAGCCGGCGGACCCGGCACCGGCCGACGGCGCGGCCGGCGAGGTGGCCGGGCGGATCACCTCCAAGGGGCAGCCGCTGGCCGGGGCCGATGTCACCTTCGTAACGCTCGACCGGCCGGCCCCGAAGGTGGTTTCGGCGACGACCGGGGAGGACGGGACGTTCGCCGCCGAGGGCCTGCCCGCCGGCCGGTACGTCGTCACGGTGGCGGCCAAGGGCGGCAAGCCGGCCGTACCCGCCAAATACGCCACCACCGACACGTCCGGGATTACGGCGGAAGTCAAGGCCGGACCGAACGCCCTCGACCTCAACCTTCAGTAGGGTGGGTCGAGCGGCACGGAGTACCGCGACGCCCCACCCTACACCCGCACCTCCTCCCGGTCGGCCAGCCAGTCGGCCGGGATGCCGGCCCGGCCGACGGCCAGCCCCACGATCCCGCCGACGATCGCGGCCGTGGTGTCGATGTCCCCGCCGGCCCGGATGGTGTTGACGACCGCCGCCTCGTAGTCGTCCCGGTGCCGGGCCGCCACCCACAGGCAGAACGGCACCGTGTCCTGGCAGATGATCCGCGAGCCGTTCCCGAGCTGCCGGACCACGGTTTCCAGGGAAATGTCGAACGGAACGACCGACATCCCGTGATCGAGCAGACGCACCGTCGGCTCGGCCGGTACGTCGAACGTCAGCCCGGCCGCCCGCTCAATCCCGTCCCGCACCTCGCCGGCCGGGGTGTGGGCCAGCACCGCGTCGAACAGCCCGCGCTTGACGGCCGGGTCGGACCGGCGGTCGCGGTTGAGCCAGGCGTAAGCCCCGGCGACGGCGGCCGCGACCCCGCCGGCGACCCCCTCCGGGTGGGCGTGCGTCACCGCCGCCGACAACGTCGCCTGTTCCGCGACCCGCTCGTACCCGTCCTCGGCGAAGTACCCGGCCAGCGGGGCGATCCGCATCGCCGACCCGTTCCCGAACGACCCGCCGTTGAACAGGGTGTCGGCCGCGGCCCGCCAGTCGGCCCCGGCCTCGATCTGGCCGAGCAGCCGGACCGCCCCGCCGCCGTAGCCGCGGAACGGCTCGGCCCGGAACCGGGCGGCGAACGTCCGGGCCAGGTCGTCCTGGTCGATCCGGCCGTGCCGGTCCAGCACCTCGTAGAGGCCGAGGGCCATCGCCGTGTCGTCGGTCCACGGCCACGGCCCGCGGGCGGTCGCCCGGGGGTCGTCGATCAGGGCGGCCCAGTTGTCCGGCTGAAAGCAGGTTTCGCCGAGGGCGTCGCCGACCGACAGCCCGTCGAGGGCGAGCCGGGCGCGGGCCAGCCGGTCGGCGTGGTCCGCGGGAAGAATCGGGGTAGTCATGTCCCACAGGACGCGGAGGAGCCGGGGCGGGTTCATGCCCGCACCGGACATCCTAACCGCACCCGATCGCCGACGCGAGGACCCGCCCCAGGGTGGGGCCCGAGGTGGGTCTTAGCCTATCACCCCCGTCGCCCCCGCCTCCCCCCGGCGGCCGGCCGCGTCGCGGGCCTCGGTCCGCTCGATCTGCTCCCCGACCCTGTTGAACATGACCGCCACCCACAGGGCCAGGAACAGCCCCTCCAGGCCGGCGTCCACCAGGTACGTCGTCGGCAGCATCCCCAGGGCCATCCCGGCGGCCGTCTGGGCGAGCAGGAACAGGGCCACCCACATCCCCACCCCGGCCGGCACCGCCGTCCCCCGCCGCCACCACCCGGACCAGAGCAGGGCGGCCCCGACACCGGCGACGGCCAGGGCGACCGCCCGGACGACCCAGTCGCCCGGCCGCGGGTCCTCGGTCACGATCGGGGCCCGGAGGGCGTCGAGGAAGAGGGCGACGGCCAGCCCGGCCAGGACGTAGTACCCGCCCTGGACGGCCTGGAGCATCTGGCCGAACTTGGTCGGGGCGACGGCGTGGTGGCGGTGCGGGGTGTTCAGCGGCGCGGCGGACACGGGGCACCTCGGGTCGGGCGGGCGACGAAGCCTCTCCCCGCCGAGGCCGCAAACCGGGTGCCGCGGGGATGTCTGTGGGGCGCGGCCGCCCCGGCCGCTCTGCGCCCGGACGAGGGCGGCCGGGGCGGCCGCGCCCCACAGACCCGGCCGGGTCTCGCCGGCCTCCCCTTATGAGGGAGGTCGCCACCCTCTCACCCGGGTTTCACCGCCTGCTCACCCGCCGCTCACCACCCGGCCCGTATCCTCCCGGCTCGCCCGTGGAGGACCCGCCATGCCGCCGCCCGGCCCCGGCCGCCGATCGCCCGCCGTCCTGGCCGTTACCGCGGCCGTCGTCGGCGTGGCAACCGCCGCGGCCGTCGCACTCGACCGGTACGCCGAGGAGCAGCGGCGGCGGGACGCGGCCGCCGGTCGGCCGCCCCCCGACCCGGCCCGGATGACCCCGCCCGACCTGTCCATCTGGCAAGCCCGCCCGCTGGCCGTCGGGGACACGGCCCCCGGGTTCCGGCTGCCGGACGCCCGGGACGGCCGGGTCCGGGGGCTGGACGAGTTCCGCGGCCGGCCGGCCGTCCTGCTGTTCGGCAGCTACGGGTGCGGCGCGTTCTGCCGGGAGCTGGGCGAGCTGGTCGGGCTGCACGACCGGTACCGGGGGCGGGCGGGGTTCGTCTTCATCGCGGTCCGGGACGCCGGCCACCCGGACCCGGTCGCCTCCCCCCCGCCCGGCCGCCCCCTCCCGGGTGAGCCCGACCGGGACGCCCGGGTCCGGCTGACCCGGGAGGGGGCGGACCACCTCCGGCTGCCGTTCGCCGTCCTGGTCGACGCCGACGGGGCGGCCGAGGCGGCGTACGACGCCTTCCCGAAGCGGCTGGTGGTGGTCGGGGCGGACGGGCGGGTGGTGTACGACGGCGGGCGGGGGGCGGCCGGGGGGCCGAGCCGCTGGGACCTGGGCGCGGTGGACCGGCACCTCCGGTCCGCCCTGGGCGGGGCCCCGGCCGCGG
>JAIEQN010001076.1 GCA_019747685.1 Gemmataceae bacterium | reverse complement strand
TGTCGGCCTGGCCCGTGCGGCCGGCCGGCGGTTGCTCAGCGGCGGGTGAGGCTGAGCAGCTCGGCCGGCCGGCGGCGCGGCCCGTCGGCCCGCGGGAGCAGGGTCGGCGGCACGTCGAGCTTGCCGGTCAGCAGGTCCCGGTCGAGCCGGTGGGCGGTCATCCGGCGGACGGCCTCGACCGCGGCCGGGCCGAACTTGGCTTCCACCATCTGCAGGTACGACGGGCTGGTGTAGTACTCCTGGAACGCGGCATCGCGGAACTGCAGCACGTCGCGGGCCGGGATGTACCGGGTCGGCAGCGGCAGACAGTCGCGGGAGTGCTGCGAGTACCCGGTCCACGACGCGGGCAGCGGCAGGTTGTTGGCCGCCGCCAGCGTGTACAGCGGCGACCCGGGGTAGGCCATCGCCGAATAAAAGTTGGCGAACTCGCAGTTCAGTTCCAGGGCGGTGTCCAACGTCGCCCGCATGGTGTCGTGGTCGTCCTCGGGTAGCCCGAAGATGTAGTTGGCGATGACGTTGATGCCGGCGTCCCGGACCTTCCGGACGGTGCGGATCACGTCCTCCTGGTCGAACCCCTTGTCCACGTCCTTGCGCACTCGGTCGGCCCCGGCCTCGATGCCGATGGCCAGCCAGTTGAACCCGGCCCGCTTCAACTTCTCCAACATCCCGTCCTTGATGGTGTCGACGCGGGTGTAGGCCCAGATGTTGAGGCCGTAGCCGCGGTCGATGATGCGGTCGCAGATGCCGAGGACATGCCGGCGGGTGAGTACGAACATCTCGTCGGCGATCTTGATGTTCCGCACCCCGTACTTCGTGACCAGCGTGTCGATCTGGGCGATCACGACGCCCGGCGACCACGCCCGGTAGCTGTTCGCCGTCTTCTTGATGCCGGCCGCCTCCTCGCCGGCCTTGAACGGGGCCTGGATGCAGCAGAACGAGCAGTGGTAGGGGCAGCCGAGGGTGGTGTAGACCGCGGCGTAGGGCTGGCGCGCCGAGCCGCCGAGGCAGTGCCAGTTGTGCGCCCGGTACTTGGCCATCGGCAGGAGGTCCCAGGCGACCCCGGGCATTTCGCCGTCGAGGTCGGCCAGGAGCGGTCTGCCGGCGTTCTGCCGGATCACGCCGCCGTCGCGGTACACCAGCCCGGGCACCTGCCCGAGGGCCGGCACCTGACTTTTTAGGGCTTCAACCAGCCCGACGAGGGTGTGCAGCCCCTCGCCGGCGGCGACGTAGTCCGCGGCCTCTTCGCGCAGCGTCCGCTCGGGCCGGGCGGCGACGTGTCCGCCGAGCAGCAGGACGGGTTGGTCGGGTGTCTCGGCCTTGATCGCCGTGCAAACCTGCCCGGCCGCGGTCATGATCTGGGTCGAGGCCGACGGCTGGTGGCCGTACACCACGACGGCCGCGAGGACCGGGTTCAGGTGCCGGACCCGCTCGGCCACGGTCGCGGGTCCGATCTCCTCGGCCTCGGCGTCGATCACCTCGACCGAAAGGCCCTTGAGGCGGCAGAACGTCGCCATCAGCCCGGCCCACACCGGGTTCTCGACGGCCGCGAGTTCCGCCCCGAGCGACTGGTACACGCCGGCCCGGCTGGCCGGGTTGACGAGCACGAGGTCTAGCCGCGCCATGATGGTCTCCGAGTTGCCGGTCAGAAGCCGCGGCCGGCGGCCAGCCCGCTTAGCAGCTCGCACAGCCGGAGGATGCGGTCGCGGTCGAGGGTGGGGTAGTTGCCGATGTAGAAGCCGAAGAAGTGGACGTGGTCGGCCTGCGGGCACGCCTTCCAGGCGTCCGGGCCGAGGAGCTTCCGCAGGTACGGCTGGCGGAGCTGGTTCCCGCCCCCGGCCGTGCCGCGGCGGAACTCGACGCCGTTGGCCCGTAGCACCTTCATCACCCGGTCACGCAGGGCCTCGTCCGGCTCCTTCAGGACGAGCGTGAAGGCGTAGTTGCTGCTCCCCTCGGTGGCGAAGTCGGTCCGGTACAGGTCCGGGTCGAGGTGTCGGAGGAACAGGGCGAGATTCTCCGACCGGCGGCGGTTGCCGTCGTCCAGCCGTTTCAACTGCGACCGGCCGATGACGGCGTTGATCTCCGTCGAGCGGACGTTGTACGCCGGGAAGGCGAAGATGAAGTCGGGGTTCAGGTCCGGGTACTCGTCGGCAAAATCCCACTTGCGGCCGTTGCAGTCCATTTCCCGGACCATGCCGTGCGCCCGGAGCATCCGCACCGCCTCGTACAGGTCGGGGTCGTCGGTGCAGACCATCCCGCCCTCGATCGTGCTCATGTGGTGGGCGTAGTAGAACGAGAAGTTCGACGCCCAGCCGATCGACCCGAGCCGGCGGCCGCCGAACGTCGCCCCGTGCGACTCGCACACGTCCTCGATGAGCGGAATCTTCTTGGCCTTCAGCTCGTCCAGCAGCGGCTGCGACAGGCCGTTGTACCCGAGGACGTGGGTGAGGAAGACCGCCCGGGTGTGGGGCGTGATCTTCCGCATTACTTCGGTGTTGTCCATGCCGAGGGTCCGCGGGTCGATGTCCACGAACATCGGCTCGAACCCGGCGTGCAGCACCGAGGAGATGTCCGACACCCAGGTGATGGACGGGACGATGACCTCGCCGCCGGCCCCGTGCAACTCCTTCAAGGCGGCCAGCGTGACGAGGTTGGCCGACGACCCCGAGTTGACGAACACGCTGTACTGGACGCCGAGCCAGCGGGACCACTCTTCCTCGAAGGCCCGGACGTTCTTCCCCTGGGTCAGGATCGGGTCGTCCTGCTGGAGCAGCCGGCAGACGGCGTCCAGGTCTTCCCGGAGGATGTTGTCCTTCATCAGCGGCCAGTCGAGGCCGGCCGCCTTGGTCGTGGTCGTCGGCATCAGAACGGCCCCTTGAAGGCGACGCTTTGGAGGTCCGGCCGCTCGGCCGGGAGCCACCCGGTCGGGGCGTCTTCCACGAGGTCGCGGGCGGCCGCCGCGATCGTCCGCGGGTTCGGGTAGAACCGGTCTTCCAGCACGGGCGTGGTCGGGCAGGTCGTCGGGGCAAGCCCGAGCCGATTAAGTCGGATGTCACGGACGCCTTGTAGTCGCTCGGCGACCCGGGCGACGATTTCGGCCGCCGCCCCGCAGTTTGTCCAGGCCGTATCGACGACAAGCAGTCGCCCAGTCCGTTCGACTGACTCGCAAATTGTGTTAATGTCGAGTGGACTGAGCCAGATCGGATCAATCACCTCGGCGTCGACCCCGACGCCCTCCAGGTACTTCGCTGCCCGCAGGCACTCGACCTGCATGTACGACACGCCGACGACGGTGACATCCGCCCCCGGGCGGGTGATGCGGGCCTTGCCCGGCCGCACGACGTAGCTCGCCTCCGGAACCGGCCCGTTCTGGAAGTGGAGCAGGCGGTGTTCGACGTACAACACCGGGTCGTCGTCGCGGATCGCCGCGGTCAGGCAACCCTTGGCGTCGTAGGGCGTCGACGGGGCCACCACCTTGATGCCCGGGACGTGCATGAACATCCCGTGCAGGCCCTGGGAGTGCTGGGCGCCCTGGCCCCAGCTCTTGCCGATCATGGCCCGGGCGACCATCGGCACGCTGGCCCGGCCGCCGAACATCGACCGGCTCTTGGCCGCGACGTTGACGAGCTGGTTCATGGCCAGCAGGAGGAAGTCCATCCGGATGTGGACGTGGACCGGCCGCAGCCCGGCCAGGGCCATGCCGACCGCCGCCCCGGTCATCGCGTCCTCGGACAGCGGCGTCCCGAACACCCGTTCCGGGCCGAACTGCTCGACCAGCCCGCGGGTCGTCCCCTGGATGGCCTTCGGGTCGTCCACGTCCAGCCCGAACACGACCACGTTCGGGTCGCGGGCCATCTCCTGCCCGGCCGCCTCGCGGACCGCGTCCACGAACGACAGGGTTCGCTCCGGAACGACCGGGCGGGCGGGCCGGGCGGCCGGCTTCTCACGCGTAAGCGGCGGCGGCATCGGCGTCCTCCCCGAAGAGGTCGGTCATGAGTTCGTGCGGGCCGGGGAACGGGCTGTCCTCCGCGAAGGCGAAGGCGGCCACGACCTCCTCCTCGACCTCGCCGTCGATCGCGGCCCGGACGTCGTCGGGGAGTTCAGCCCCGAGCCGGGCGACCGGGTCGGCGGCGACCCACGGATCGCATTCCGCCTCGCTGCGGTAGCCGAGTTTGAAGTCCCGCCCCGGGCCGACGTGTTCCCGCCAGCGGTACGTCGCCACCTCGAAGAGCCGCGGCCCGCCGCCGGCCCGGATGTCGGCGAGGACCTGTTCCGTCCGGTCCCGCAGCCCGACCGGATCGTTCCCGTCGAGCCGCTCGGCCGGAACGCCGAACGCCTCGGCCTTACCGGCGATGTCCGGCCGGCCCTGCCGCCTGGCCTGGCTGGTGTGGATCGCGTAGCCGTTGTTCTCGCACACGAACAGCACGGGCAGTTGCTTGAGGGCGGCGAAGTTCAGCGTCTCGGCGAACACGCCCTCCTCCGTCGCCCCGTCGCCGAAGAAGCTGACGACGACGGCGTCGGACCGCCGCAGCTTGAGGGCGTAGGCGTACCCGGCGGCGTTGGCGATGGTCGTGCCGACCACCGCCGACGTGCCCATGACGCCCGCTTCCGGGTCGATCAGGTGCATCGACCCGCCCTTGCCCTTGGTGCAGCCGGTGGCCTTGCCGTACAGCTCGGCTACCATCGCGTTCAGGTCGCCGCCCTTGGCCAGGTAGAGGGCGTGGCCGCGGTAGGTGCCGAAGACGGTGTCGTCGTCCCGCAGGGCCTCACACACCCCGACCGACGCGGCCTCCTGCCCGATCGACAGGTGAACGGGACTCTTGATCTTGTCGGTGGCGTAGACCCGGGCCACCTCCTCCTCGACCCGCCGGATGCGGTAGAGCGACCGGTACAGCCGGGCGTGCATGGCGGGGGTCCTCCGTGACCC
>JAIEQN010000448.1 GCA_019747685.1 Gemmataceae bacterium | reverse complement strand
CGCCGCACGTCGGCGGGGTGTTGGCCGTCGCCGCCGGGGACGGGGGCGGGCCGCGGGTCCAGGTCTACCACGGGCTGACCGGCCGGCCGGCGTTCGACTTCTTCGCCTACGACGAGGCCTTCCGCGGCGGGGTCCGGGTGTCGGTGGCCGACGTGAACGGGGACGGCACCCCGGACATCGTCACCGGGCCGGGGAAGGGGATGCCGCCGCTGGTCCGGGTGTTCGACGGCCGGGACATGGGGCTACTGGCCGAGTTCGCCGGGGCTGATCCGCGGTGGACCGGCGGCGTCAACGTCGCGGCTGCCAGCCGGCTGCCAGACGGCCGGGCGCTGGTCGCCGTCGCCCCGGACGCCGGGGGCGGCCCGGCGGTCAAGGTGTTCGACCTGTCGCAGGGCAAGGAGGTCGCGTCGTTCTTCGCCCTCCCGCGGGAGTTCCGGGGCGGGGTGCGGCTGGCCTGGGCGGACGTGAACAACGACGGCCGGCCGGACCTCGTCACCGCCCCCGGGCCGGGCGACGTGGCCCCGCTGGTCCGGGTGTTCGACCTGACCAACACCCGCCGGCCGGTCGCCGAGTTCCGGCCGTTCGATGTCGACTGGCGGGGCGGCATCTGGGTCGGCGGGCACGGCAGCCTGGTGCTGTGCGGGGCGGACGCCGGCGGCATCCCGGGGGCCCGGGCCTACGAGCCGTTCCGGCAGGCCCAGCCGGTGGCCGAGTGGCTGCCGTACCCGGAGGGGTTCCGGGGCGGGGTGCGGGTGGCGTCGGCCGACCTGAACGGGGACGGGGTGAAGGACTTCATGTTCGCCCCGGGGCCGGGCCTGCGGGGGTCGCCGGTCCGGGTATACAACGGCCGGGACCAGCGGGACCTGGGCGGGTTCGAGCCGTTCCCCGGGTTCGACGGCGGGGCATTCGTGGCCGGGCAGTGAACCGACACAGGCCGGGAGGCCTGTGCCACCAGAGTCAGTTTTCGGTGGCACAGGCCTCCCGGCCTGTGCGGCGGAGCCAGGGAGGTATGCGATGCGCCCACTGCTCACCCTACTCTTGCTACCGGTCGCCGTCGGGGCCGACTGGCCGACGCTGCTCGGCCCGACCCGGGACGGGGTCTCGGCCGAGGCCGGCATCGTCGCCCCGTGGCCGCGGGACGGGCTGCGGAAGCTGTGGGACTGCCCGCTCGGGCTGGGGTACGCCCCGCCGGTGGTGGCCGGCGGGAAGCTCTACCACTTCGACCGGTTCGGCGACGACTGCAAGCTAACGTGCCGGGATGCCGCGACCGGCAAGGAGCTGTGGGCGTACTCGTACCCGACCGCTTACGAGGACTTCTACGGGTACGACCCCGGCCCCCGGGCCTGCCCGGTGGTGGACGGCGACCGGGTGTACGTCTACGGCCCCGACGGGGTGCTGGCGTGCGTCGGGACCGCCGACGGCAAGGAGCGGTGGAAGCTCAACGCGAACGAAAAGTACCACGTCCACCAAAACTTCTTCGGCGTCGGCAGCGTGCCGGTGGTCCACGGCGACCTGCTGCTAATAGCGGTCGGCGGCAGCCCGCCGGGCCGGCGGCCGATCGACCTGCGGGAGGCCAAGCCGGACGGGACGTGCATCGTCGCCTTCGACAAGACGACCGGGGCCGAGAAGTGGCGGACCGGGGCCGACCTGGCGAGCTACTCCAGCCCCGTCGTGAAGGCGGTCGGCGGCAAGCCGACGGGGCTTTACTTCGCCCGTGGCGGGCTGTTCGCCTTCGACCCGGCGACCGGGGCCGAGCGGTTCCGGTTCCCGTGGCGTGCCAAGACCGAGGAGAGCGTCAACGCCGCCAATCCGGTGGTGGTCGGCGACCGGGTGTTGTTGACCGAGTGTTACGGCCCGGGGGCGGTGCTGCTCGACGTGAAGGCCGGCCAGCCGGCGGTAGTCTGGTCGGACGCGGAGCGGGAGCGGAACGAGGAGGCCCTGAAGTGCCACTGGAACACGCCGGTCGTCAACGACGGGTTCGTGTACGGGTCGAGCGGCCGGAACACCGGCGACGCCGACCTGCGGTGCGTCGAGCTGGCGACGGGCGAGGTCAAGTGGCGGCAGCGGCGGACGTACCGCTGCACCCTGACCCTGATCGACGGCCACCTGATTTGCCTGAACGAGGGCGGCCGGCTGTCGCTCTTGAAGGTGAATCCGGCGAAGTACGACGAGGTGTCCGGGTACACAGTGCCGGAGCTGGCGTACCCGTGCTGGGCCCCGCCGGTGGTGGCCGACGGCCGGATGTACGTTCGCGGCAAGGGCCGGCTCATCTGCCTAGAGCTGGTTCCCAAGAAGTAGGGCCGGTCCGGGGCGAGCCGGCGAGGGACATCCCCGGCCTACGGCCTCCCGGACCACGGCGTGACGACCGGGCCGTTCAGCTTGACCGCGGTGGCCTTCGGGTCGAGGTACTTGAACTTTCCCGCCTCCAACCCATGGATGGTCGGCACCTTCATCGCCGGCACGTCCGGCGGCCGGGACACCGCCTCCCGGATGCCTTCGGTGGTCTTGTCCCGGAGTTCGGTGTAGAGCGAGTACGAAATCTCGACCGCCACCACCGCCCCGACCCCCAGCAAGAGCCGGTCCCGCAGCTCGCCGTTCACGATCGGCCCCCCGGCGGACGGATCCGCCCGCCGGAACCGTAGCACACGCCCGGCTCAGGTGGGCCGCCTCGCCCGCTCGACCAGCGGTCCCTTCACCGGGTCGGGGAGGAATTTTGACAGGTCCCCGCCGAGGGCCGCGATCTGCCGCAAGAGCGACGAGCTGACGTGCGAATACTCCTCCTTGGCCATCAGGAAGACGGTTTCGATCCCGGGGTCGAGGTTCAGGTTCATCAGCGACATGGTGAACTCGTACTCCATGTCGGACAGGGTCCGCAGCCCGCGGAGCATCACCCCGGCCCCGGCACCCCGGACGAACTGGACCGCCAGCCCCTCGAACTTCCGCACCTCCACGTTCCCGAACGGCCGGGCCACCTCTTCCAACAGGTCGACCCGCTCGTCGATGCTGAACAGGGTGGCCTTGTCCGGGTTGATGCCGACCCCGACGATCAGCCGGTCGTACAGCCGGCTCCCCCGCTCGATGATGTCCAGGTGGCCGAGGTGGACCGGGTCGAACGTCCCGGTGTAGACGGCGACCCGGGGGTTCAGCTCCGGCATGGCGCACCCGTCCTCGGTGGCACAGGCCTCCCGGCCTGTGCGCGTCGCTCGGCCCAGGCCGGGAGGCCTGTGCCACCATTCAACCGGCCCGCACCGCCTCGACGAACCGGTCGATCTCCGCTTCCGTGTTGTAGGCGTGCGGGCTGACCCGGACCCGCCCGGCCCGGGCCGCGACCGCCACCCCGGCCGCCCGGCAGGCCCGCCGCACGTCCTCGGCGTTCCGGCCGGGAAGGATCAGGGACACGATGCCGGATTTCTCGTCCGTCGCCCGACTACTAAACACCTCGATGCCGGCGGCTGCGGCCCGGTCGCACAGGTAATCGGTCAGCCCGACCACCCGGCCTTCGACGTTCCCGATGCCGGCGTTCAGTAGGAGTTCCAGGCTCGCCCCGAAGGCCGTAATCCCCGGCACGTTGTACGCCCCGCCCTCCCACCGCCCGGCGTGCGGCTTCAGCTTGTAGTCGATCGTCGTGTAGTCGAACGGCCGGGCCACGCTGTTCGCCCCGATCCCGATCGGGTGCAGCCGGTCCACCCATTCGCGGCGGACGTAGCCGGTCCCGGCCCCCTCCGGGCCGAGCAGCCACTTGTGGCCGTCGGCCGCCAGGGCGTCGATGCCGAGGGCCTGCACGTCGAGCGGGAACACGCCGAGGGCCTGGATGGCGTCCACGAAGAAGAAGACGCCGCGCGACCGGCACAGCTCGCCGAGGGCGGCGAGGTCGTTGCGGAACCCGCTGGCGAACTCCACGGCCGAAACGGCCAGCACCCGGGTACGGACGGTCATCGCGGCCCGGATGTCGGCCACGTCGATCCGGTTGCCCCGGCTCGGCACGGACCGGACCTCGACGCCCCGGTCGGTCAGATTCATCCACGGGTACTGGTTGGCCGGGTACTCCTCGGCCGGGACGACCACGTTGTCCCCGGGTCGCCACGGGTAGCCCTCGGCGATGACGCCGACGCCGTGGGTGGTGTTCGGCAGGAAGTAGATGTCGTCCGGGTCGGGCGCGTTGACGAGGCGGGCGGCCAGCCGGCGGACGTGGGCGAGCCGGGCGGCCCAGTGCAGGACGGCCGTGACCCCGTGTCGGGCGAGGCTGTCGGCGTAGTCCCGCAGGGCGTCGGCCGCCACGTCCGGCAGCGGGGCCACGGCCGCGTGGTCGAGGAACGCCCAGTCGCGGGCGACCGGGAAGTGGTTGCGGAAGGCGGACCAGTCGGTCATGTGGTGGGCGGCCGGCGTGAGCCGGCCGGTTCTTGGTGGCACAGGCCTCCCGGCCTGTGCGAGAGAAGCACGGGCCGGGAGGCCTGTGCCACCGAAGACGGAGCAGCCGGCTCACGCCGGCCGCCCGCCGGTCGGTGAATTGTGACCCCCGGCCGGCCGTCCTACAATCTGGAAACCGCCGCCCGCCGCCGGAAACCCCGAGGCCGCCCGTGCTCGTCGAACCGGACCGCACCCCCTACGACCTGAACTTCCGGCTCTTCGGGTTCCCGGTCCGGGTCCACCCGCTGTTCTGGGTGGTCACCGTCCTGTTCGGGTCGAGCGCCCTCCGGGACTTCGGGCCGGAGTACCTGCTCGTGTGGGTGGTGGTCGTGTTCGTGTCGATCCTGGTCCACGAGCTGGGCCACGCCTTCGCCTTCCGGGCGTTCGGGACGGACGCGGCGGTCGTCCTGTACGGGTTCGGCGGGCTGGCCGTCCCGTGGGGCGGGGTGGCCGGGCGGTGGCGGCGGGTGGCGGTGTCGCTGGCCGGGCCGGCGGCCGGGTTCGCCC
>JAIEQN010000052.1 GCA_019747685.1 Gemmataceae bacterium | reverse complement strand
CTGGGGCTGACGCGGTGCCGGCCCGCGGTCCCGGTCGCGGGGCCCGCGGTCGCCACGGTCCCCGCGATCCCGGCCGCCGCCCCCGCCGCCGTACTCCCGGTCCATCTCGGCCTCGTAATCGGCCAGGGCCTCCTTCGACATCATGTGCTTGTAGTACGCCGGGTCCACGTCCGACACGTGGAGGAACCCGTTGCGGCCGATCCCGAAGTCGACGAACGCCGCCTGGATGCTCGGCTCGATGTTGACGATCCGGCCCTTGTAGATGTTGCCGACGTAGCTCTCCTGGCTCGACCGCTCGACGTACAGCTCCTCCAGCACCCCGTCCTCGACGATGGCGATCCGGCACTCCTCCGGCTGGAGGACGTTGATGAGCATTTCCTTCTTCATGGCGCGGTCTCGTAAGGGCGGGACGGGCGGCCGTCCCGGATGAAGCGGAACGCCCCCGCGGCGCGGGGGCGTGTCTCCTACTCCACCACCGGGCCGTTGGGGGACAGCCCCCAGTCGGCGGCGGCGGGTTGGCTCTGGGCCTCCCGGGCGGCGGCCGCGGCGACCGCCGCGGGCTCCAGCGGGAGGGTGTCGGCCGGCCCGTCCGGCGGGCCGTCCGGTTGGTCCGGCGGGACCTCGTCCCGGATCTCCACGACGGTCCGCGGCAGGACCGCCCCGGCGTCAACCAAGTCCTCGACGCCCAGCAGGCGGAGGAGTTCGTCGGCCCGGGCCGTCCCGGTCTGCGTGACCCACAGGTCGAGGAGGAGTGAGTCGTCACGGACCGAAATGGCCCGCAGGTACGGGCGGATGTTCAGCCGCTTGGGGGTCGGGCGGGTCCGCTCGACCCAGACCTTGCCCGCGGCCATCAACTCGGCCGCCCGGTCCGCCAGCGCGGGGACGCGGTCGGCCGGGACGGGGAGCCGGTACTCGACCCGGCGGGGGACGGCGGTGGCCTTCATCGGCACGGCCGCCACCCGGGTGAAGGTGAGGCCGGCCGGGGCCTGGGCGTTGAGCCGGCCCAGCACCTCGGCGGCGTCCATCGGGCGGGTGAGTTCGAGCTCGACGACCTCGTCGAGGCCGTCCACCCCGAGCGGCAGGGAGAGGGCGAAGACGAGCCGCGGGCCGGGGCTGAACCCGGCGGTCGACTTGAACGGCAGGTCGGCCCGCCGGAGCACCCGCTCCAGCGTCCGCATCAGGTCGTGGTGGCTCAACAGCCGGAGGGTGCCGGCCTTGGCGAAGCGGAGGCGGAATTTGTCGCCGGTCATCGGGCCGGTCTTCCCTCGGAAGACCGGAAGGAAAAGGAGAACGCCAAAAGGAAGAACAGGATCGAGTCGGACTCTTTTTCCTTTTAACTGTCCCCTTCTGCCTTCCGTCGTATTCGGTGCCCGGGGCGGCCTCAGTCGACCGCCTCGGGGAGGATGCGCCGCAAGTGGTCGCGTAAGTAGTTCGTTACCTGGCTGGCGGTGTCCATCCGCCGGACCTGGGCGGCCAGCCGCTCGGCCTCGTCCACCCGGAGCAGGCGGATCACCCGCTTGACCTCGGGGATCTTCCGCGGGGTGGCGCTGAGCTGCCGCAGCCCGAGCCCGAGGAGCAGGGCCGTGTACACCGGCTCCCCGCTCATCTCCCCGCAGACGTTCACCTCCACCCCGCGCTCCCGGCCGGCCTTCACCACCCCCTCGATCAGCCGCAGGACCGACGGGTCGGCCGGGTTGTACAGGTTGGCCACGTTCTCGTTGTTCCGGTCGGCCGCCAGGGTGTACTGGACCAGGTCGTTCGTCCCGACCGAGAAGAAGTCCACCTCCCGGGCCAGCACGTCGGCCATCAGGGCGGCCGACGGCACCTCGATCATCGTACCGACCCGGATGTCCCGTTTGAAGGCCAGCCCGGCGTCGTCCAGGTCGTCCTTGACCTCGTTCAAGAGCGTCTTACACTGCCGCAGCTCGTCGGCCGTCGAGATCATCGGGAACATGATCCGGATGTCCCCGTGGGCGGCCGCCCGGAGGATGGCCCGGAGCTGGGTCCGGAACAGGTCGAGCTTCCGCAGGCACAGGCGGACGCTCCGCAGCCCGAGGAACGGGTTCTTCTCGGTGGTCAGCAGGCTCGACAGGCTAAACACCTTGTCGGCCCCCAGGTCGAGGGTGCGGATGACCACCGGCTTGTCCGGGCCGAGGGTCTGGACGACCGACCGGTAGGCCTCGTAGTGCTCCTCCTCGGTCGGGTCGGCGGCCTTGTTCAGGTACAGGAACTCGCTCCGGTACAGCCCGACCCCCTCGGCCCCCCACTCGGCGCAGTGGGCCGCCTCGTGGGCCAGCTCGATGTTCCCCAACAGCCGGACCGTGGTGCCGTCGTGGGTGACGGCCGGCTTGTCCCGCAGGGCGTGGAACCGGTCGGCCCGGTTCAACAGCGCGACCCGCCGCCCCTCGTACTCGGCGACGGTGGCCTCGTCCGGGTCGAGGATGAGCAGCCCCCGCTCGCCGTCGACGATCACCACGTCCCCGCCGGACACGTCGGTCAGGAACCGGCCGACGCCGACGACCGCCGGGATCTCCAGGGCGTTGGCCAGGATGGCGGTGTGGCTGGTCGGGCCGCCGCTCTCGGTGGCGAACGCCCGGACGGTGCGGGGGGAGAAGTCGGCCGTGTCCGACGGCATCAGGTCGTTGGCCAGGACGACGAACGGCCCCCCGCCCGCGACCCCGCCGACCGGCTGGGCCGGGTGGCCGTGGAGGGCGTGCAGGACCTGCCGGGCGATGTCGTTCAGCTCGGCCGCCCGGCGGTACACCTCGGCCCCGGCCTCGGCCCCGAGCCGGCGGCCGGCGTCCTCCAGCTTCTTGACGAACTCCCGGACCCCGCGGCTGACGGCGTACTCGGCGGAGTATGAGTTGGCCCGGATGGCGGCCGTCACCCGGTCCCAAAACGCCCCGTCCTCGAACGCCGACTGTTGGGCCCCGAAGATGTTCCCGTAGGCCGCCCCGAACTGGGCGGTGAACCGCTGGCGGGCGGCCCGGGCCTCGGCCGCGGCCTCCTCCAGGGCGACGTGCAGCCGCCCGACCTCGGCCTCGACTTGGTCGGCCGGCACGGTCCGCTGGGGGATGACGACGCCCTCGGTGTCCAGCACCAGGGCCGGCCCGATGGCCACGCCGGGGGAGACCGGGATGCCGCGCCGCTTTTCCATGTCACCAGTGGGCCGTGGGCCGTGGGCCGTGGGCCGTGGGCCGCAGTCGGGCCGGGGCCGGCGCGGGCGGCCAGAATCCCCCTTCGGACACTGCCCACGGCCCACCGCCCACGGCCCACTCCTCAGATCGTGTAGTCCTCCCCGCCGGGGGCGGCGAGGATGGCGGCCAGGGCGTCGGCGGCCGCCGGGGCGTCCGGCCCGGCCACCTCGAGCACCACCTCGGCCCCGGGCAGGGCGACCAGCCCGAGTAGGTCCCACAGGCTCTTCCCGTCGGCCCGCTGGTCCCCGTTGGTGACCGTCACCGCGACCGCCGGGAACGTCTTGGCCGTCCGGGCGAACCGGTCGGCGACCCGGTGGTGCAGGCCGTACGGGTTGGTGATCCGGACGGCCCGGCGGACGGCCCCTCCGTCCGCCGGGGCGGGGGGGTCCGGCCTGCCGTTGCCGCCCGCCTGGGTCATGGTCGCCCCCGCGCCGCCGCCTGCCCGAATCCGGTGCCCGTGGCCCTTCTCCCGGCCGCCGCCTTCCCGCCCTACCACCCCGGGGCGTTCTCCAGCAGGTCCCAAATCTGGTCCCGGGTGGTGCAGGCCCGGAGCTGTTGGACGAACTCCTCGTTCCGCATCGTCCGGACGACCGCCTCCAGCGCCCGCAGGTGCAACCCCGGCTGGTCCTGCGGGGAGACGAGCAGGACGAACACCCCGACCGGCTCCCCGTCCAGGCTGTCGAACGGCAGCCCGCCGGGGGCCAGCCCGAGGGTCCCGACCAGCCGGTCGACGGAGGCGTGGCGGGAGTGGGGGATGGCGATGTGCCGGCCGATCCCGGTCGTCCCGAGCTGCTCCCGGCGGAGGACCGCCCGGGTGATGTCCTCGAGGTCGGCGGCGGCGAAGTACCCGGCCCGGTGCAGCCCGCCGACCAGCTCCCGGATCACCCGCTCCTTCCCGGCGGCGACCGCGGCCGGGTCCCCGGGGGCGACATCGGCGGCGGCGGTGGCCAGGGCCGGGATGATCGCGTCCCGGACGAGGAAGGTGGTCAAGCGCATGCCCGGTACTCCTGGTCGCGGTCGGTCGCCGGGGCGGCCCCGGCGGGCCGGGCGTCAGGCCCCCCCGGCCCCGTTGTGCGACGGGTCCCGGCGGTGGTCCTGGAGCTTCTCCTTGTGGTGCTTGATCTGCTGCTTAATCTTGTCCGCCGCCAGCCCGAACGCGGCGGCCACGTCGGCCGCCTGCTCGGCCGCCACGAACTCGTGCTTGTGCTCGGCGTGGGCCAGGATTTCCACCCGGACCCCGTCGGCCCGGTCCCGGTGGAGGTCGGCGGTGACCACCACCGCGGTCAGCCGGTCGAAGTACTTGACCAGGGCCTCGGCCCGCTCCCGGAGGAGCTCCTGGGTGGCTTCGTCCAGGTGGCCGTGGCGGGCGGAGACGGTCAATTGCACCGGAGGACCCTCGTGTCGCGGCGGCCGCCCCGACGCGGGCGGCGGGCGCCCGCCGCGTAGGTCGAAGGCGGACTTCACCTTCCCGATCCGGCGATTGTACGGCCCCGCCCGGCGGGGTGCAACCAGCCGGTCGGGGCGAGCCGGGCGATTCGACGGGTGCCGACCGCACAGCCGGACCGGAGGGTGAGGAGGCCGCCGCCACGCCCCGTAGGGTGGGCGGAGCCCCGCCGGAGGCGGGGCTCCGCCCACCCTACTCCGAACCATCTCTCGCTGCCGGCGTACCGTTCCTTGACGGCCTCGCTCGGGCCGATTATT
>JAIEQN010000522.1 GCA_019747685.1 Gemmataceae bacterium | reverse complement strand
GGGGTGCTGGTGGGGACGACGATCGGGTTCCCGCACGGCGGGCACGCCACCCGGGTGAAGGTGTTCGAGGCGGCCGCCGCGGTGGACGACGGGGCCGCAGAACTCGACATGGTGGTGAACGTCGGGAAGGTGCTGGGCGGCGACTGGGCGTATGTGGCCGACGACATCCGGCAGGTGGTGGAGCTGGCCCACCGGCGGGGGGCGAGGGTGAAGGTGATCTTCGAGAACGCGCTGCTCAAGGACGAACACAAGCGGGAGCTGTGCCGCATCTGCGGCGAGGCCCGGGCCGACTGGGTGAAGACCTCGACCGGCTACGCCGAGGGCGGGGCGACGATCGAGGACCTAAAACTGATGCGGGGGTGCAGCCCGCCGTACGTCCAGGTGAAGGCGGCCGGCGGGGTGCGGTCGTTCGACACCCTGATGGCCGTCCGGGCGGTCGGCGTCACCCGGGTCGGGGCAACGGCGACCAAGGCCATCCTGGACGACGCCCAAGCCCGGTTGGGGGCCGGGTGAGCGACCGCTATGGGGCGGCCCGGCGGCGTGGTATAATCCCGGTCAGGAGGTCAACCCATGAGCAAGATCACGATCGACGGGCCGACCCTGGAGAAGCTGCGGGCCGCCGCCGGGGAGACGGTCGAGATGGTGGACGAGGCCGGCAACCTGGTCGGCCGGTTCGTCAAGCACACCCGCGTCACGAGCGAGATGCTGGGCGACGACTGGCCGTCCGACGAAGAACTCGACCGCCGCCTGCGGGAGGACCGGCGGTACACGGTCGCCGAGGTGGAGGAGCGGATCCAGCAGCTCCGGGAGAAGTACGGATGACCGTTACCTGGACGGAGCGGGCGCTCGACCGGTACGCCGACTTCTACGTCGCCGCGGTGGCCCCGGGCGAGCGGGACGAGTTGGTCCGGTGCATCACCGAAATCAACCGGCGGTTGGCCTCCGACCCGTGGTTCCTGGGCGAGTCCCGCGGGCCGGACCGCCGGGTCTGGTTCCACGCCCCGCTCATGGTCGAATACGTTCTGCCGCCCGGCGGCGGGGTGGTCGTGCGGCACGTCAACCGGACGAAGGGCGGGCCGGACGCCGGGTAGCCCCTCACCCTGCTCGGTGGGGGCGGGTCAGTAGTCGCCGACGACCTCGTTCCCGGCCGGGGTGACCAGGGCCCAGAACACCTCCGGGGCGATCCCCGGCCGCAGCGTCCGGACGCTCCCGTCGAACAGGGCCACCGGCAGCCCGGCCGAGAACGGCGTCTGAAGGCCGTACGGGTCGGCGTCTAGCGGAGTTGGCTTGACCTGGAACGTCAGCCCCGGGACCGACGGCCGGGTCACCGGCGGGTCCCCGGACGTGACGGGAACGACATCCCCCCACCCGGCGTCGGCGAACGACGGCCGGCGGTTGCCGAGGTCGTCTAGCGGGTACGGCGGATACCGGGACGGGAACGCCGGGTTGATCTCACCGTACCGGAGCCACGACCGTCCCCAGTGGTCGGCCGCCGCGTCGAGCGGGACCTTGTCGAAGTACCGCTCGTAGTACCGCTCGGCGAACGCGACGGTGTTCGACGCCCCGTCCCGCGGGTCAGCCCCCAGCTTCGGCGGGCCGGTGAACGCGGCCATGTTGAACGCGTAACTGGTCGGCCCACCGTCGCCCCTCCGCCCGACCAGCCGGGCCGGGGTCGAGGACGGGTCCCCCGGGCTCAACAGGTACGGGATCACGCCCGTGATCTCGTCCACGTCGGCGGGCCGACCTTCGAGTACCGAGACGATGAGGATGTGCGGCAGCCCCTGCCTGATGCCGAGATCACACAGGCGGTTGTACTCGGCCAGCGACTGCGGGTCGGGCTTGACGACCCCGCCGATGAACCCGGTCGCGTCGGACGCGGTGTGCAGGCCGAGGGCGAGCTGCCGAAGGTTGTTCTTCGACCTCATCAAAACGGCCGTCTCGCGCACCTTCTGGACGGCGGGCAACAGAAGGCCGATCAGCACGGCCAGGATGGCGACGACGACGACCACCTCGATCAGGCTCAAGCCTTGCCGCCTGCGCACGGGCCACCTCCTTGATCGGACCGCCGGTTCGCCCTTACCGGATATCGACACGGGGGTGAGGCACGCCCGACGGCCCGGCTGCTACGGGGGCGGGGGGCAGTCGGCGTCGTTGTAGGTCTTCGTCGCCCAGACTCCGCCGACCTTCTCCTGGAGATACACGCGGACCTTCAGTTGGGCCGGCGCCCCGGTCAGGTCGTCCGGCCCGGCGGGGCCCCACTTGCCGGTCACGCCGATGTTCGGGTTGCCGAAGACCTTGAGGGGGGTCGTGGGCGAGGCCTTCCAGGCTTTGAACTTCCCGTTGTCGAAGGTCCCGTACTCGATCTGGACCTGCCAGTCGCTCTTCGTGGGCATGAGGGAGTAGCTGCCCCCCGGGCTGGCCGTGGGCGGGGGACCCACCTTGTGGTTGGCGTTGACCGTGATGACTTGGGCGGCCGACTCGCCACCGAGCATGAACACGACCCCGAGCGCGCCGGCGATCATCAGCAGTTGGCGCGACATGCTCCGTCCTCCGGCTCGTGAGGTGTTCGTCGAGAAGTGGCAACCGCCGGAGTTTACCGGGAACGGGGGGAACGCTGTCAATACCGATTCTGCGGAAAATGGCAACCCCGGACGAAAACCCGGCAACACCTCAGCCGCCGGGCCGAACGAATCGCCTACCGCCCTAGTTCGTCTTGTCCGGGGCGAACCAGACCTTCTCCCAGTACGCCCGGCTGTACTCGCCGCTCGCCGCCGGGAACGACCCCGGCTTGTCCTTCAGCCGGTCGAACAGCTCCCGCATCTGGTCCCGGACCGCCGCCGCCCCGCTGTCCCCGCCCGGCTGCTGCTTGTAGGCGTGGTACATCAGGTTCAGGACGAACAGCTCCTCCACCTCCCCGGACAGCTCCCGCCGCAGTTGGTCCCCCCCGACCAGCACGTCCCGCGGCCGCATCAGCTTGAGTTGGGCGTGCAGCACCCCCAGCCGGGCCCGGGTCCGCAGCCAGCCGTCGCGGTCGGCCGACCGGTTGGCCGCCTTCCGGGCGTCGGCGTCGTCGACGACCTGCTGGAACAGGCCGAGGGCCTCCTCCCGGGCCTTGGCCGGGTCCGGCACCCGCGGGCTGGCCTTGGGGTCGGACCGCTGCAACAGGCAGGTGCCCAGCAACACCTTCCCCAGGTCGGCCTCCGGGCCGGTCGGGTAGAGGGTGAGTTGCTTCCGCAGCCGGGCCTCGGCGTCGGCGAAGTCGTTCGCCCGGATCCGCTCGTGGGCCAGCTCGACCAGCGCCCGCTCGTGGACCCCCTGCTCGGCGGGCGTGACCCGCTCGGCCGACGCCACCTGGATCAGCAGCTCCATCCCGAGCGGCACCCGCCGCGGGTCGCGGGTGCCGATCAGCCGGCGGGCCAACTGGTGGCGGGTGGCCGTCGCCGTCGGGGCGGCCGACGCCATCGCCTGCCGGAACGCCTTGACGGCGTCGTCCGGCCGGTTGGCCGCCAGCAGGCCTTCCGCGTAGTCGGCCCAGGCCGGGCCGGACACGTCGTCCGGCAGGTTCGGCAGCTTGACCACCCGGTCGAGGGCGGCCAGGGCGGCCGGGCCGTCCTTCGCCTGCCGGTACAGCCCGGCCGCCTTCCGCAGCAGGTCGGCCTGATCCGTCTCGACGGTCCGGCCGTCGGCCAGGGCGACGTACTCGGCGGCCGCGGCCGCCAGCTTCGGCCCGCCGTCGGCGTTCACCTTCTGGAGGTGGGCGCCCCAGGCGGCCAGGGCCTCGGCCTTCTTCTCCCGGTCCCGGCCGCCGGCCGCCACCGCCCGGTAGGCCTCGGCCGCGGCCACCGCCGGCTCGAACGCCCCGTCCGCGGCCAGCACCTGCACCGCCTGCTCGAACGCCGCCCGCAGGTCGTGGACCGGGACGAGCGGGTTGGCGTAGTCGGCCGCCCCCTTCACCCCCTTCACGGCCGCGGCCAACAGCCCGACGGCCTCCTTACGGCGGGCCGGGTCGGGCGACTTCAGCTTCAGGTCGGCCAGCCGCACGTCGGCGGCCGGGGCCTCGGGTTCCGGACCGCGGGCGGCCTCCTCGAACAGCTTGGCGGCGGCGACCGGATCGGCCGGGTTGGCCGCCAGCTTGCACACCCCGAGGTGGTACGCGGCCGCCGCCACCTTGTCCGGCGGCAGCCCGTGCCGGACCGCCCGGGCGGCCTCCCAGTCCTTCGCCGCCCCGGCCCAGTCGTGCTCGGCCATCCGCACCCGGGCCAACAGCGCCCGGGCCGGGGCCGCCACGTCCGGCGGGGCCTCGGCCCCGACCTGCGACAGCCACTTCTTCGCCGCGTCGGCCTCGCCGAGGGCGTGGTGGACCTCGCCCAGCCGCAGCCGGGCCCGGGCGACCGCCGCCGGCGGGGTGGCCAGTCCGGTCTCGGCCAGGTAGAGGGACAGCGAGTTCTTGGCCTGCTTCACGTCCGGCGGGTTGAGCCGGAGGCTGAGTTCGGCGATCAGCCGGCGGGCCTCGCCGGGTTCCTCCCCGGCGGGCGGGACGGCCAGGAGCGCCCGCAGCAGCTCGATGTCGCCGGGCGGGGCGTCCGGGGCGAGGGTCGCGGCCCGGGCCTTCGCGGCTCGGTACGCCAGCCGGGGGTGTGAGGATTGGTCGGCCAACTGGTCCGGCCGGAGGGCGTCGAAGTGCTGCCGGGCCAGGACCCAGTGATTCCGAGATTCGCCGAGATCGCCGGTCAGCTCGGCCAGCCGGACCCACCCCGACCCGAGGGCGAAGTGGGCGGCCGGGGCCTGTTCGGGATAGGCCTCGGCGGCCCCGGCCACCCGGGCCAGGGCGGCCTTCAGCTCGCCGGGGTCGGGGGCGGGGCGGTCGGCCGCGGCCTGGAGGGTCGCCAGGTCCCG